>CALAGB010000192.1 GCA_937891245.1 uncultured Thermomicrobiales bacterium
TTCAGCGAGCCGGAGGTGCCGGTACTCAGCAAGGTTGACTTCCCGCCAACGCTTTGAGTTCCCCGCAGCGCGCCCTTCCCTCCGCCTCACGCCGGCCGTTCTGGAAGTCCCTCTCCAAAGCATTCGCCTGAATACGTCACGACGACACCTCCCCAGGCTCAACTCGCGCCGCAGGCTGTCCGGATGGACAGCCGTTCCCATCAATTTGGCCAGTACTTCGACCCGCCGGCGTCAGCTATAACCTCCCGAGTGAATCATCGGTGGTTAGAAATTACGTGGAAGACATCCGCGATACACGAAGGAGATCTGACGGGGCGAAAGAAAACACGAAGACCAGCACCGGTCACCGGGAGAGGTTTGGAGAAGGAATCGTCCAGGCCATCGGCAATTGCGAGCACGGCGCTGTAGCCGGCTCGTGATACGGAGACCGCTCTTCGAGGGCGGCTCAGAAAGCACATGTGCAGAATGGTTTTGAAGGGATCGAATCAAAAGAAGGGGCTTGCGCGTGCCGCGTCCGCGCTTGGCCTGGCGCTCGTGCTGAGCGGTGGCATCACGAGCGGCGCGAACGCGGCAAACCCCGGCCAGCCGCTGTTCGCGGGGATCAACCCGCGTACCGACGGCACGACGGTCATCTATCAGTCGATCACGCCACCGTACGACTCCGACGTCGATGCCGCTACCGTAGTCGATCGCATGCAACTACCCATCGCCATCGGCGAGAGCCAGGCGATATTGCCGGACATCGACGACGGCCTGGCGGTCTGGTCCGAAACGAACGACCAGGGCGACCTCGATATCTTCGGCCGGCAGATCGAGGCGCGTAGTCCGTTCCTCATCGCGGGCGGTGATCGCAATCAGCTCTACCCGGCGATCTCCGGTTCACACGTCGCCTACGTCAGCGCGCCACGTGAGGTCACGGCGGATTCGTTTCAAACGCTTCAGGTCATCGACCTCGACGGATCGGGCGCTCAGAAGCTCGATTCGGCCATGGTCAGCGGCGGTTCAGGCGGCTTCATGCGCCCGGCGATCAACGGCGAACGCGTTGCCTGGGTGCGTATGGAGCAGATCGGAGACCGCCTCGTTCACTGGCAACTGAAAACTAAACGCCTCGGTGATCCCTCGGCCACGATCATCGCCGAAGAGGATCTCGATATCGGCGGCCCGTTGGGCGCATTGAGTCAGCCGGCCTATGATCTCGTTGGTGACACACTGGTCTACACCGCCGATCTGAACCTGACCACGGTCAACCTTGTCACTGGTCACGCGACGACGCTGAACTCGATCCAGAGCGCCGACTTCAAGCCGGCACAGAACCCGACAACCGACGGCCGCTATCTCTTCTGGCAAGACTACCGCGCCACCGGTTCGGTCTGGGATCTGGTCGACAACCTCCAGCGCGGCACGCTCAGCTCCGACATCATGGGCTACGACCTGGTAACCGGCACGGAGTTCGCGATCGCGGTTGACGACGGCTACAACGCCGCACCGTTCGTCCGAAACGGCGTGCTCACCTTCGAGCATCACGCAACGCCATCCGATAACGCCCTGATCTACACTGCGTCCGTCTCGCAGATCGTCCCGGCAGACGATTCGACGTACTTCCCGGAAACGGGACACACACTCTCCGGGCACTTCGCGCAATTCTGGAAAGGGAATGGCGGACTGCCGGTCTTTGGTTACCCGCTCACCGATGAACTGAGCGAAAACGGTCTGACGGTGCAGTACTTCGAGCGGCAACGCTTCGAGTATCACCCTGAACTTGAGGGAACCGCGTACGTCGTTCAACTCGGCTTGCTCGGCGTCGAGGATGCTCAACGACGCGGTATCGAGGGGGGTGCCCCGTTCCAGCCGCTCCCGGCCGGGACCGCGAGCGACGGCTATACCGAGTTCTTCCCCGAGACAGGTCATCGCCTCGGCGGCGGCTTCAAGGCCTACTGGCATGCGCACGGACTCAGCCTCGGTGATGACGGCATCTCCGATCGCGAATCGCTGGCGCTCTTCGGCTATCCGATCAGCGAGGAGTTCACCGATCCGGCCACCGGCCTGACGGTGCAGTATTTCGAGCGTGCGCGGTTCGAATATCACCCAAATAATCCCGAGCCGTACACGATCCTGCTGGGTCGATTGACGGCGGATGCTCGCTGAGTCATGATCAGGGGTGAGCCTCCTCGGAGGCTCACCCCATGCCCGATCTGAAGAACGAGGAAGAAGATCGATGGGTCACGTGCGAGTTTCGGCGGAGCGCGTTATCGACGCGCCGGCCAAGGAGATTTATCGCTACATCGCTGATTACCGGCAGCACCATCCGCGCTTCTTACCGCCGGCCTTTTCCAACTTCACCGTCGAAGAGGGTGGCTACGGAGCGGGTACCGTCCTGAGCTTCGATTTCACGGTCGGAAACCGTACGCAACATGTGCGGCAACAGGTCGAAGAGCCTGAGTCCTCGCACATGATCGTCGAACGCACGCTCAACCAGCCACAAGTAACGACGTTCGTCGTCCGCCCGGAAGGGGCGCAGACACGCGTACGGATCGAAATGGTTCGGGAAACGCGTGGGTTCCGTGGTATCGTGGAACGCCTGCTCATGCCGCGACTGCTGTTACCCGTCTTCCGGCAGGAGCTTGAGTTGCTCGAGCACTATGCCGCTTCGCAGTGAACGCGACCACGCCCGACGTCTCAGCTCACGCCGCGGGCGACCGCCGTTCGATCATCCAGACAGGACCGCATCCATGGATACCCCTGAGACTCCGCCAGTCGTCAATATCGTTGGAGAGCGGATCGCGCTCGGTCCGTTGCGACGCGACCTCATTCCCACATATCAGCGCTGGCGCAACGATTTCTTTGTGGCGCGCACCACCGGCGATCTCCCCAAGCCAATCACGCTGGAAGAACAAGCGGCCTGGTATGAGCGCGCAGCCACCTCGTCCGACGCGCACTGGTTCATCATTTACGAGATTGACGGCTGGCGACCGATCGGGCGGACCGATCTCTTCGAGATCGACATGCGCAATCGTACAGCTCTCTTCGGCATCATGATCAGTGAAGCCGACGCGTGCGGCAAAGGCTACGGCACCGAGACGACGCGCCTCATGCTCGACTACGCCTTCACCGCGCTCGGCCTGCACAGCGTCATGCTCGATGTGTCGGAATACAACCTGGCCGGTCGTCGCGCCTACGAGAAAGCCGGCTTCCGCGAAATCGGCCGTCGCCGCCAGAGTGACCTGCTCAATGGCCATCTCTATGACCTCATTATGATGGACTGTATCGCCACCGAGTTCGAAAGCCCGGTGTTAGGACGGATCTTCGCGCCCGACGAGCGGCGGTAAGGCCGGCTCCGCCGTCCCCGGTTCGCCGCCCCACCGCCCGGTGCGCACATACAAGAGCAGCGCCGGGAGGAGCGTCAGGCTGGAGGCGATCATGGCGGCGCCGATCGAGATGGCGCTGCCGATCAAACCGATCAGCGGGCCGCCGGCGATCTGGCCGAGCGCATCCATTTGACTGCTGATCGAGAAAACAGTAGCGCGAACGCGCGGTTCCAGGCTCTGATTCATCCAGGCGGTGTAGAGCGGATCGTTGGCGGTCCGCATGGTGTAGGCAACCCAGTAGGCCGCCAGTCCGACGGCAAAACCACCGGCCAGCCCGAAGCCGAGCACACTCAGAGCCAGGATGGCGTTGATGGCGAGCAGCATCCGCGTTACCCGCCGGTGACTGGTTGTATCAACGCGGCGCAGCACAATTTCGGTCACGATCAAGCTGAGCGCCATGGCACCGGCGTTGATGACGCCGAACCAGACGACCGCGCTCAGGTGACCAAGCGACGGAAAGCCGAGATTCGCCAGGAAATGCGCTTCCCAGAGCCGGTCGAACGCCTCCGATGACATGCCGTAGATCACGCCGATGACCAGAATCGTGATGAGCACCGGCCTGCCACGCACCGTGCCGACACCGCGTACGAAGGTGCGCCGCATTTCGGCGAACGGCAGCCGCTCGGGGCGCGGCACCGGCCGAAAGCGCTCTTCACGCATCAGCGGCATGAGCAACGCACCGAGCAGCACGACGCCGATGCCC
>CALAGB010000193.1 GCA_937891245.1 uncultured Thermomicrobiales bacterium
TCGGCTACCAGATCCCCAGTTCGTCGCGGGCTTCTTCGCTCATCATCTGGGGCGACCACGGTGGGCTCCAGACGATATTCACTCCGATTTCACCGATGCCCGGCAGTTCGCCGAGGGCGCCGTTGACTTCTTGCATGATGATCGGGCCGAGCGGGCAGCCCATCGAGGTCAACGTCATCGTGACCACGACGTCGGTCTTGCCGTTCTGGTCGTCGAGATCGACGTCGTAGATCAGCCCGAGATTGACGACATCAATGCCGATCTCGGGGTCATAGACGGTCTTCAGGTTTTCGCGGACATCGTCCGAGGTAAATTCCGCCACTGCTCTCTCCTTGCGCTCGTTGCGGTGTGGGTCCAATGGCTAATGTTCGTGTGGCCAATCCGTAAGGCCGTATGCGCCTGATTTTAGGACTTTCAAGCCGAGGAGCGCACACTTTACGCGCGCCGGGCTGATATCGATCCCGAGTTCATCCAGCATATCTTCGGCCGACAGCTCTCGGATCGCATCGACCTTCCGACCCTTCATCATGTCGGTGAGCATCGAGGTGGACGCCTGGCTGATGGCGCAGCCTCGACCACTGAACTTGATGTCCGCGATGATCCCATCCTCGACTTTGACGTCGATACGCACGCGATCGCCGCAGAGCGGGTTGCTGTCCTCGAAGGTGAAATCGGGGTTTTCGATTTCACCAAAGTTATGTGGATTGCGCGAGTGATCGAGAATCTGCTCGCGATAGAGATCAGCCATCGGTTACGCTCCCAGCCCGAAGACACGGCGCACGGTCATGATGCCGTCCACCAGCCGGTCGACATCGGATTCATCGTTATACAGATAAAAGCTGGCGCGTGCGGTCGCCGTCAGGCCGAGACGCGTCATCAGCGGTTGCGCGCAGTGGTGGCCGGCGCGTACCGCGATCCCTTCGCCATCGAGGATGCTGGCGATATCGTGGGGGTGCACATCGCCGACTCCGAAGCTGACAACGCCGGCGCGATCGTCGCCTTCCGGGCCGTAAAGCGTCACGTCCGGCACCTCGCGGAGCGAGGCGAGCGCGTAACGGACGATTTCCTTCTCGTGCTGGCGGGTCTGGGCCATCCCGATATCCGAGAGGTAATCGGCCGCCACGCCGAGGCCGACGGCATCGGCCACGCTGGCGGTTCCGGCTTCGAACTTCTGCGGCAGATCGGCCCAGGTCGATTCGTAGAGTTCGACCGAACGGATCATGTCCCCGCCCGCCATATACGGCGGCATCGCTTCGAGCAGATCGCGGCGTCCATAGAGGACGCCGGAACCCATCGGCCCCAGCATTTTGTGGCCGGAGAAGGCGAGAAAGTCGGCCCCGAGCGCCTGCACGTCGACCGGCATATGCGGAACGCTCTGGGCGCCGTCGACCAGCATGAGCGCTCCGGCCGCATGCACCTTTCGCGCGATATCGGCGATCGGGTTGATCGTGCCGAGCGCGTTCGACACCTGGGTCACGCCGACGAGTTTGACCTTGCCGGATTGCAGATAGTCGTCCAACTGTTCGAGCCGGAGCCGACCGTCGTCATCAATGTCGATGAAGCGGAGCGTCGCGCCGCGCTCACGGGCGATCAGCTGCCAGGGGACGATGTTACTGTGGTGTTCCAGCACGGTCAGAACGATTTCATCGCCGTCGTTGAGATTCGCCCGCCCCCAGGAGGAGGCGACGAGATTGAGCCCTTCGGTTGTGTTACGGACGAAGATGCATTCACGCGGCGAAGCGGCGTTGATGAAGTTCGCGATCTTGTCACGCGCTTCATCATAGGCGGCGGTCGACAGTTCGCTCAGTTCATAGACACCGCGATGGATATTCGCATTGGTCGTTCGATAGAAGTTCGCAAGCGCATTGATGACGGCGGCCGGCTTCTGCGAGCTGGCCGCGCTGTCGAGGTAAACCATGCGCTTGCCGTGTGTTGTCCGGCTCAAGATTGGAAAATCGAGCTTGAGCCGGTCAACATCGATCTGACCAGCTGGTGACTGGGATGGAGAACTCATAGCCCGATCTTTCGAGCGATCGCTGCTCGTACTTCCTTCTGCACTTCCGGCACCGGTACGCGCTCGATCACCTCATCGAAGAAGCCGTCGACGATCAGCTTCACCGCCTCGGTGCGGTTGATGCCGCGGCTCTGCAGATAAAAGATGTATTCATCTTCGACCTGACCAACCGTCGCTCCGTGCGTGCACCGCACATCGTTGGCACCGATCTCCAGATTCGGGATCGTGTCGGCCCGCGCGGTCGGGCTGAGGACGAGGTTGCGGTTCGCCTGGTAGGCGTCGGTGCGCTGCGCGTTCGGGAAGACCTTGATCAGACCCGAATACACGGTGCGCGCGCGATCCTTGATGGCACCCTTGAAGAGCAGGTCGCTGGTCGCGTACGGCGAGACGTGCATCTGGCGCGTATGATGATCCATGTGCTGGCGTTCGTCGGCGAAGTAGAGTCCGAGCATCTCGGCCGAGGCACCAGCGCCGACCAGATCGCTCGCGATGAGCGACTTGCTCAGCTTCGATCCGAGTCCGACCGTGAGCGAATTGAGCGCGGCATCCTGGCTCACGAGAGCTCGTTGGGTCGTGAAGTTCCAGACGTTGCGACCCCAGTTCTGCACCTGGACGTAGCGCACGTTGGTTGCATCGGCCGCGAAGATTTCGATGACGCCCGATGCGATCACCGGCTCGTCGGTGGTCGGTGACAACCAGGAATCGACGACCACCACCGAGGAATCCTCTTCCGCGACGATCAGCGTATGCGGGAAGATGCCGGAACCGGCGGTGCTGGCGTGGACGTGCGTACGCAGCGGAATCTCGCTCCGGACGCCCTTCGGGACGTAGACGAAGGTGCCGCCGCTCCAGAAGGCGCCGTTGAGCGCGGCGAACTTGTTATCGCTGGCCGGTACGCAGTCGGTCATGAAATACCGCTGTACCAACTCGGTATGTTCGGCGATCGCCGTATCCATGTCGCAAAAGATGACGCCCTGGCTGGCGAGTTCGTCGCTCAGTTCGTGATAGACGGTCGCGCCGTCGATCTGAACATTGATTCCCGCGCGCTGATCCGGGTCACCGAGCGTGGCTGTGACATCTTCCGGCAGGTCGTCGAGGCCACCGATCTTGCCAGTGAGGCCTGCGAACGGGGCGACGTCGTTGATCGGGAGACGACGAATATCGGTGCGACGCCATTCCTCGTCGGTACGCACCGGCATTGGGAGCGCCTCGTAGGCCGACCAGGCCTCCATGCGCTTTTCGCGCACCCATTCGGGCTCGTGTCTACGGTATGAGAGTTCTTCGGCCGCGCGGCGCGAAAACCCCTTCGTTACTTCCTGAACCGATGCTTCCATATATCCCTCACGCGAAAGGGCGGGTGCCGGCGTTGCTGGTCAACGGCCCAGGACGCCCCGCCCCTGAGTTCGAACGCATTCGTCGAATGTAGTGCGGTTCGGTCTTAGCCGACCGAGCCTTCCATCTCGAGCTGGATCAGCCGGTTCAGCTCAACCGCGTATTCCAGCGGCAGTTCCTTGGCGATCGGCTCGATGAATCCGCTGACGATCATCGTCATGGCGTCGGCTTCGGAGATACCGCGGCTCTGCAGGTAGAAGAGTTGCTCTTCGGCAACCTTGCTAACCGTTGCCTCGTGTCCGACCGAAACCGCCTCTTCCTCGATCTCCATATACGGATAGGTGTCGGTGCGGCTCTGCTCGTCGAGGAGGAGCGCGTCACAGACGACGTTGGCTCGTACGTGGTCGGCGCCCTTGTGGACCTTGACCAGACCACGGTAGCTGGAGCGGCCGGTCCCCTTTGAAATCGACTTCGAGATGATCTGCGACGAGGTGTTCGGCGCGACGTGCACCATCTTGGCACCGGCATCGAGATGCTGGCCGTCCGATGCAACCGCGACGGAAAGCACTTCGCCATGCGCGCCCGGCTCCATCAGCCAGACGGCCGGGTACTTCATCGTCACCTTCGAGCCGAGGTTGCCATCGACCCACTCCATGGTGGCGTTCTTGTAGGCCGCGGCCCGCTTGGTGACGAGGTTGTAGACGTTCTTCGACCAGTTCTG
>CALAGB010000194.1 GCA_937891245.1 uncultured Thermomicrobiales bacterium
GGGGCAGCGAGTCGGCCGGTGATTTCCGCGATTATCTTGAAAAGGCAGAGACGAAGGCACTCGGTCGCGCGCTCGCGGCCCTGGGCTACGGCACCCAGTTCTGCCCCGACTTCGATTTCGGCCGCGACGACAACCGCGTGGTCGATTCGCCGATCGATATCAGCCGCACGCGCGCTCGCCGTTCCAACAACACCGAGCAGACCGCGGCGACGGCGCGGCAGATCAAGTTCCTCTTCGCGATCGCTCGCGAGGCCGGTATCTCCGATGACGAGCTGAATCGCGAGGCGCAGGAGCTTTATGGCCGAAACGCCGAGGAACTCTACCGCCGCGATGCCTCGGCCTTCATTGAACGCTTGCAACAGCGGCGCGAAGCAGTTCACGCGGCATCGTAGATAGCGCGGCGCGACGAACGGAAGGGTGAAGCAGATGGCGGTTAGCGTACTTCCCGAAATGGCACCAGAGGCGATCGGTATTGATCGGAGCCGGCTTGAGCAGCGCGCCAGCGTCCTCTATCTTCGGCTGGAGGATGGCTATGCGCAGATCGAGCGAGCGCTGGACGATGGGCAGGACGTCGCGCGCTGGGAGGATGTCTGGCAGCGCCTCTTGCGCGAATACGAACAGGTTTGCGATCTCCTGGCAGCCGCACACTAGTCGCTCTCCGAACGGGTGACCGAGACGTTCGGTCACCCGTTGACTTTTGACGCATCATCTTTGTTCCTCACCAATTTTCGGTTAATCCAGCGTACACTACTCCCGTCGATACCGGCGTTTGCTGAGTGAAGATGTCGAGGGGAGATATTCATGGATTCCGCGATGTCGCTCGATCTCGATCGACTACGCGCCGACCTCCGCATTCTCAATGACGTGACCTATCTCAACACCGGTACCGTCGGCATCATGCCGAAGCCAGTGCTCGACAAGCATCTGGCAGCGATTGAGCAGTTTGAAAGCGGTGGTCATCTCACGCAGGCAGCAGCGCAGGAGAGCTATCAACACTCACGCGAGGCGCTGGCCGGTCTGATTGGCGCGCCGGTGACCAGTGTCGCTCTGACACGGAACGCGACCGACGGCGTGAACCTCGTTGCCGCTGGATTGCGGCTTGAGCCAACGGCCGTCGCGCTGACGACGGATCAAGAGCATCCGGCCGTCATTCTCCCCTGGTCGGCAGCCGAACGACGTGGCGGCGCGCACCTGGAGCTGTTCGCCATCGGACCGGACCCCGAGGTGACGCTCACGAATTTCCGGCGTGCGCTCCGACCCGAGACGAAAATCGTCATCGTGAGCCACGTATCCTGCGAAACCGGCCAACGCCTGCCGGTCGAGGAGATCTGCCGTATCTGCCGGGAACGCGGCATTCTCACCATGGTCGACGGCGCGCAATCGCTCGCGCAGTTCCTGATCGATGTGAACAAGATCGGCTGCGATTTCATGACCGGCAACGGTCACAAGTGGATCGCCGGGCCGAAGGGCACCGGTTTCCTCTACGTCGCGCCCGATCTGCTGCCGCAGGTCGAGCCGATCCATATCGGCGACGGCTCCGTTTCGCCGCGCTTTGACCGCATAGCGCTCGGCGACAATCCGGCTGCGGGGGATTGGACGTTCGAGCCAAGCGCGTCGCGCTTCGAATATGGCACGCGCAACTGGCACACTTTCAGCGCCCTGAGCGACTCGATCACCTACCTTGAGAATATTGGCTGGGCGAACATCGAGGCGCACTGCGCAGCGCTCAGTGACGAACTGAAACAACGTCTCGTCGACGAACCGGGCGTCACGCTCTATTCGCCGCGTGCCTGGGAGGATAGCTCCGCGCTCGTTACCTTCGGCTTCGACGGTTGGAACGGCGTCGAGCTGAGCCAACGCCTCTGGAAAGACGACAACATCATCCAACGGCGCGTGCAGGTACCGAACGGCGTCCGCATCTCCTGCGCCTATTTCAACAATTCATCGGATCTGGATCACCTCTTCGAGGCGTTGCGAAGGCTGCGCGCAAACAGAGGATAGGTCGCGCGAAAGCGCAGAGCTTCTACGTAATGAGCTCTGCGCTTCCGCATCTCTGCGCGAGGAACGTATTACTTCGTGACGACGTCGACGCTCTTGATGGTGATTGGAGTGACCGGCTTCGATTGTTCGCCGGTCGCGCTGGTTGTCACCTGGGTATTGGCGATCTTATCGACGACGTCCATGCCGCCGGTGACTTCGCCGAAGATCGTGTAGTTCTTTGGCAAGCGACCGGTCATATCGGCCTGCACGATGAAGAACTGGCTGCCGTTCGTATTTGGACCGGCATTGGCCATCGCGACGGTGCCACGCGTGTAGTCGCGCGTGACCGGCTCATCAGCGAAGCGATAGCCCGGTCCACCGGTGCCGGTACCGGTCGGATCGCCGGTCTGGATCATGAAGTTCTTGATCACCCGGTGGAACGGCACGTTGTTGTAGAAGCCCTGAGTGGCCAGGAAGACGAAGTTGTTGACCGTGATCGGGTCTTCCGCCGTGAACAGGTTGATGACGATGTCGCCATCCGGTGTGTGGAGCGTCGCCTGACAGCCCTTGGTCTTATCCAACTCCATCGGAGGAGGCGACGACCATTGCTTCATGTTGTTCGATGACGGCACCAACGAATCCTTTCCAGCGGAGACTGAGACCCCGCATGCCGATTGGGTGGACGATGCGGGCGTACTCGCCGAACCGCCACCACCACAGGCCGATACCAATAAACACACCAGTCCGAACGCGATAAGCCGCGCGAACGCGGACGTGGATCGTTCAATCCACCCATTCACTTCGGTTCGCAAGGGCTTGGCTTCTCCTCCTCATACAGAGCGATGACGTGCCGCCTGCCGTTCGCCGCTAATCGAGGCGCGGCCCGGCGGCAGCGACTTTGGCGGGCAAACTACCGGCAAACGACTCAAAATTCCGGGCAAACATCTGAGCGAGCTTCCGCGCCTGCGCATCGTAGGCGTCCGGATCGGACCACGCTTTGCGCGGGTTGAGTACGTTTCGCGGAACGCCGGGACAGCTTTTCGGTACGAGAACGCCGAAAATCGGGTCCGGTTCCGCCGGAACGTCGAGCAGATCGCCACTCAACACCGCGTCAATCATGGCACGGGTGAAGGCGATCGGCACCCGGTCTGATGTCGAGGCGCTGCCCCCGATCCACCCGGTATTCACCAGCCAGACCGTGGAATTGTGAGCGACCACCATCTCGCCCAGCATCTTCGCGTAGACGCTCGGCGGCAACGCGAGGAATGGTGCACCAAAACAGGTGCTGAAGGTCGCCTCCGGCTCGGTCAAACCGACTTCCGTGCCCGCGACCTTTGCGGTGTACCCGGAAATGAAGTGATACATCGCCTGTTCAGGTGTCAACCGAGAAATAGGCGGTAGCACACCAAAGGCGTCGGCGGTCAGGAAAATGACATTCCGTGGGTGGCCGCCGGTCCCGTCGACCGCGTGGTTCGCGATTTTCGTCAGCGTGTAGGCCGCACGGGTGTTCTCGGTAAGGCTGTCGTCGTTGAAATCGACGTGCCGTGAGAGCGGATCCATCACCACATTCTCGAGCAGCGTTCCGAATTCTTTGGTCGTCTGGTAAATCTCCGGTTCCGAATCCTTCGAAAGCCGAATTGCTTTGGCGTAACAGCCACCTTCGAAGTTGAAGATCCCGTTCTCGCTCCAGCCATGCTCGTCGTCACCGATCAGGGAGCGATTCGGATCCGTCGACAACGTCGTCTTTCCGGTGCCGGAGAGGCCGAAGAAGAGCGCCGCGTCGCCATTTTTGCCCAGATTGGCAGAGCAGTGCATCGAGAGAGCGCCACGCGCCGGCAACAGGTAGTGCATGACCGTGAAGATGGACTTCTTGATCTCACCGGCGTATTCCGTGCCGCCGATCAGGAGCATCTTCTTGGCGAAGTTGAGGATGACGAACGCATCGGAGCGTGTGCCGTCGCGCTCCGGTACCGCGTGAAAGCCGGGCGCCGAGAGAACGGTGAAGCCCGGTTCCTCGTCGAAATGCGTTCCAGCCGGCGTCTCAATAAAGAGATTGCGCACGAACAGACTGTGCCAGGCGTATTCGGTTACGACGCGCACCGGAAGGCGAAAATCAGGATCAGCGCCGGTGTAGCAGTCTTGCACGAAGACGTCGCGTCCCTCGAAATACTCGGCCACCCGCGCCTGGAGCGCGTCGAACTGCTCGGGCGAGAACTCTTTATTCCCCTCCCAC
>CALAGB010000195.1 GCA_937891245.1 uncultured Thermomicrobiales bacterium
CGTTCTGCAGGCGGATGAAGCCGTTGTCATCGACATAGCGGACGATGAAGCCGATCTCATCCATATGTGCCGCGAGCATGACGCGCGGCCCGCCGTTCCCCTTCTTGCGCCCGATGACATTCCCCAGCGCATCGACGCTTATCTCATCGACCAACGGCGTCAGCGCCTCAATGACAATCGGCCGCACCGCATCCTCATGCCCGGGAATTCCAGGTGCCTCGCAAATCCGTTTGAGCAGATCAAAATCGAGCGTCATGCTACCTCCGTGCGAATTGAATCGAATGCCAAAAGGAACCAATGCGATAAGCAAAGGCCATGCTAGCAGCGGAGTAGGGCGGCGTCAAAGGCAGCCAATTCGCGCCGTCGACCGGCGCCCGGCGGTTTCGCACCGGGCGGGCGTCGGGCGAGCGCGCCGACCATCGAATCGCCATCCAGGCTTCCGCCCAGCCCGCATCTTCGGACTTGCCCTTCAACCGGCGCATCGGTGAAATCTACTCCTGCAGCTTTACCGATTATGATTCACGCCATACAAACTATTCCAATGCGTTATACAGAGTGATCCACAGTATATCAGTCTCTATGAATGTCTCTTGATATACGAAATCCAGAGTCGTACTGTCTCATAAGTCTTCACGCAAGATTGTACTTCTTCATGTGACTCCGATTTCTGAATTTGGCTTGATTGCCATCTCCTGGAATGGACGGTGGTTGGGAGCAACGACACAAGACAAGGAGGCGCATGACCAAGGCGGTAACTCAATCACTGTCGATTCGTATCGCACTTGAGGGAGGGAAGATGAATCGTCGTTTGTCGCGTAGTACCGCCCCCCACGCCGTTCGCACACGGGCGGTTAAGTATGCTGTCATTCTGGGAATGCTCTTGTTACCCGCATTCGGTCCAAATGAGCTGGTTCAATTTTCGCCGGCCGCGGCGACCACCATGGCGCCCGGGCTTGGTGACCAACACTGGTATGGCTTTGGGAGCCATCAGCTTACTGATCGCATGACGCTGAAAGTCAACGTGGCGAATGGGAATCTAGTCCTCGAAACCTCGGACCTCAAAATAGCCGGCACCGGCCTCGATCTGAGCATAGGCCGCACGTACAATAGCCTCTCCGGCAACAGCACCGACCTCGGAACCAGTTGGACGCTGAACGATGGCGCCGACGTCTACCTGACCGTTCAGACCAACGGCGATGCCGATTTCCAGGGACCGAGCGGCTATGTCGAGACATTCACCAAGAACCTCGACGGCAGCTTCACCTCTCCAGCTGGCATCAACGCCACCCTCGTTGAGAACGCGGGCGGTGGCTATACGCTGACGTTTCACAAGAACAGCGAGCAATACAACTTCGACAGTGCTGGCGTCTTCACCTCGGATGTCGACCAGAACGGGAACACCATCAGCTTCGCCTACGACACCGGTGGTGTGCTTGCCACGATCACCGATACCCAAGGGCGCGTCGTGACCGTCGCCTCGTCGGGTGGATTGATCAGTTCTCTGACCGACGTCGCAAGCCGGGCCGTGACGTATACGTACTCGGGATCGGACCTCACTGGATATACAGACGCCAACGGTGAAACGACGAGTTATGCTTACAATTCGCACCTGTTGACACAAATGACCGACCCGAACGGGAATGTGACAAACATCGACTACGACGCGAACAACCACGACGTCGTCTACAACTTCGACAGCCTGGGCCGAGTGACCAGCAGACATTACTCAGGCATGTCGGGAATGTCGACGACCTATACCGCGAATAACGATGTTGCCAGCGTTACGAATGGCAGCGTCACGAACTACAGTTACGACGCTAATAACAACCTGACATCGGTCGTCGTGCCGGTCGGTACGTCCTCCCTTTCGACGTCGTTCAGCTACACCGATTCCGCCCGTCCGTATTACCCAACGAGCCAGACTGACCCACAGGGGAACACGCTGGCCTACAGCTATGACACCAACGGCAATCTCGTATCCACCGTTGACGATCTTTCGACCGACAACACATACAGCTACACTTACAACAGCGACGGTACGCTCGACACAATCACCGACGCAATGGGTGGGGTGACAACGTATGGATACGATAGTAGCGGCAACCTCACAAGCGTCACGCCGCCATCGCCGCTCGGTCAAACGACGATCGTACCCGACACGTTGAGCCGCGTCGCCAGCCGCACCGACGGCAAAGGGCAAGTCACAACATACACGTATGATGATCTCGACCGAATCACGCATATCCTCTACAACAACGGCTCGACCGAGGACTACACATTCGATGCCGACGGCAACCAAACACAACTCGTCGACGGCGACACCACGACGTATACCTACGATGCGCTCAACCGGATGACGATGAAGGCCGTCGCCAGCGATCCCAACGATCACCCCATCTCAGATAGCTACGACGGTTTGGGGAACATTACATCAGAGACACAGGGGCTGCAGACGTACACGTATGACTACGACACCAAGGATCGGCTCTCGACCGTTACCGATCCGGGTGGTAGCCAGATCACCTACAGCTACACCGGTGCGGACTGGGTGACCCAAATGGCCTATCCGCTCTCAGCGGTCACGACATCCTTCACATATGACAACGCTGGACGAATCACACGCGTTCAATCGCCGACCGATACCTTCAGCTACAGTTACACGGACTCGGCTGGCAATGCCACGGCGCTGCGCCAAAGCGAAACCGATGGATACAACGCTACCCATTACACGTACGATGCTCTGAACCGGCTCACTGCTGCCTCCGGTGCGCAGAACTACACCTACACCTACGACGGCAACGGCAATCGACTTTCCAAGGCAGGCTACGGAGGCTACGGCAGCGCCACCTATACCTATAATGCGGCCAACGAGATGACGGCTGCTGGGAGTACGACGTACTTCTACGACGCGAATGGCAACGAGACTGGCAACAGCGCGGGTCTTTCGATCACGTACAATTCGAGGAATCAGACGAGTCGGATCAGACCGGCGGGATCCTACCAACAAACCGCAGTTGGCTTCCGCGGCGTCGGTCAAGGTGAAATGGTCGCTGACGGCAGCGTTGCGCTGCGCGGCAATCGGCTCGGCATCGGTCAGGCAGATCACTTCAGTGGCAGCACCACAACGTATTTCGAGCACGACAGCGACGGAGCAGTGCTAGGGGAGCACATTCAAGAGACAGGGTGTTACGTCTGGTCGCTGTGTCAGTACTATTACACCTTCGATGGCCGAGGGAACGTGCAGTCAGTCGTCGGCGCCGCAGGAGTCGTCGGCGCGAGATACACGTACGACCCGTACGGCAACATCACCAGCACGACGGGTGGCCCCTACGGAGCGGCACCCACCGACAACCCCTTCAAGTTCGGTGGCGCCTATGGCGCGACCTCTGTCGACAACACCGGCCTCGTCAAGATAGGAGAGCGTTTCTACGACCCATCCATCGGTCGCTGGACGCAAGCGGACCCGAGTTCCTACCAGACGGCCATCGGCACGCGCCCAGACGTCGATGCGCTGAGTACCAGCACGCTCTTCCCGAGCGGCGTCAAGAACTGGAAGCCGTCGGCACCGACGTGCAGCCTCTCGCATCCGCAGTCTCTCAACTACTACACCTATGCCAACGACGATCCGATCAATAACGTCGATCCGAGCGGGTTGGGTATTACCAATTGCATGCTTGACATTCTGGGATTCGGCATCGCGGTCGTGGCGCTGTTCGCTCCCGCAACTACGTTTTGGGCTATCGTGGCTCTCGTAGGATATCTAACCGCAGCCCAAGCGTTGATGGAGTGCATAGAGAAGGAAACACCTCGGTATTGGGGAGGTAACCAGTAGCGTCTGCCGAGTAAGCTAGCGACCCTGTGCATACGGGGTCGCTCCGGTTTGCTTTGCGGCAAATACGTGTCAGGGCTGTGACGTAACGAATCGAATCGGTCACGCGGCCCGCGATGCACCGCCGCCACTGTTCAACGCGATTCCGTTAGTGTCGCTTGGAGGACGCGGAACGAGTCAGTTCTGGTTTCAAGCGCTGTGGGAGTTGTCCAGCATGCTTTCACGTAACAACCATCGAGTTCGACGGATCTTCTTCCTTATTTTGGCCACGTTATCTGCTGTTCTGCTGCTAATCGCGGGGCTAACTGCACACTATTTGGTGATGCTTTCGACACTGATTTCACTCGTCATCTTCGTGCGTGCGGCTACAAGCGCGATGCGAGACTAAACCTGAAATCCCTATACCGCAACCATCAGACAGTCGGACTCGACCGATTATAGTTCATTCTCGTGTCCTGCCGCGACGACAGCAATTGGCGGCTGAACTTCGCCTCATCAAATCTCACCCTCCATCAGCTATGATCTCCCAGACTCCGAAGTCGAGTGAAAGGAGGCTCCCATGCCGAACCAAATCGACATAACCCAAGTCCGAAACGACACGCCGGGCACTCGCGAAGTCATTCACCTGAATAACGCCGGGTCGTCGCTGATGCCGCAGCCGGTGATTGATGCCACCATTGGGCATTTGCAACTGGAGGCGATGATTGGCGGGTATGAGGCGGCGGATCGGGCGGAGGAGCAGATCGAGGGGACGTATCGCTCGGTCGGGCGACTGATTGGGG
>CALAGB010000196.1 GCA_937891245.1 uncultured Thermomicrobiales bacterium
TGGAGGGCTGATCGGCGGTCTTATCGTGGTTGGCGGCGCCGAGGCACAGTACCGCGTCCTCTACCTGAGCGCGGCCAGTGGCATCGCCATCGCCGGAGCGCTTGTCTTTCTGCTCGTCCATCCGCCACGACGGCACGACGCTCCGGCACGGGCAGGCGGCGCTGCCAGCGTGGGGAGCTGGCGCGATGTGTTGAGTGATCGTCGCTTTATGTACAGCCAGATCGTGATGTTCATCCTGCTGGCCGGTCTGACGCAACTGCAAGTGAGCGCGCCGCCGTATCTGCGGGCGCAGGCACACCTCGACGAAGCGCTGATCGGCTTCCTCTTCACAATCAACACGATCATCGTGGTGGTGGCGCAGCTCTGGGTCGCGCGGAAGATCGCGCCTTGGGGACGCGGCGTAACGCTGGCGGTGGCCGGACTCTTCTGGGCGGTCGCTTACGCGCTGATCGGCGCCAGTGTCTGGTCGAATCTGTTGCCGTTCGCGGCCATCGTCGTCTACACCATGGGTGAGATGGTCTTCATGCCGACCTCAGGCGTGATCACCGTCGAGCTGGCACCGGAGCACCTGCGTGGTCGCTACCTCGCCTTCGGCAGCGTCATCTGGGGCAGTTCCTACGGTCTGGCATCCTGGGCCGGCGGGGCAGTATTGAGCACCGCGCACCCCGGCATGCTCTGGCCGGCGGTCATCGCCGTGCTCGGCTTCGGTATCATCGGCGGTCTCTTCTACGACCGCTTCACCAGACTGCCGGCCTTAAACGCTCCACGCGTCGGCATCGCCGACTCGGACTGATGGATTGCCTCGCGCGGAGACGCAGAATTCTAACCTAGAGAACCTCTGCGTCTCCGCGCGAGGCAATCGTCCTCAGTTCAGCGCCTGCCCGCTTTGGGCGTCGAAGGCGTAGATACGGGATAGGTCGACCAGGAGTTCGATGCGGTCACCGACCTTGACGTGGGCCGAGGGATCGATACGCGCGACGATCAGTTCGCCGCCCGGCGCCTGCATATGCACCAGCGTCTCGGAGCCGAGCGGTTCGACCAGATTGACCGGCAACTGCATCGTCGCATCGCCCGCCACCACGACGCCATTCTTCAGCGTCAGATGCTCCGGGCGGATACCGGCCATCACCGTCTTGCCGGCGTTCTCGTCGAGCGAACCGATCCGGTCGGGCGGCAGCGTCAATTCGTTCTCGTCGAAGACGAGCTTAAGCGTGCCGTCGTCCTTGACGACCTGGGCCGGGAAGACGTTCATCGCTGGGCTACCGATGAAGGTCGCCACGAACATGTTGGCCGGGCGCTCATAGAGATTCTCCGGCGTATCAAGCTGCTGAATGACTCCGGCGTTCATGACGGCGATGCGGTGGCCCATCGTCATCGCCTCGACCTGGTCGTGCGTCACGTAGACCGTCGTCGTGCCGAGCCGTTGCTGCAGTTGGATGATCTCGGCGCGCGTCTGCACGCGCAATTTGGCATCGAGGTTGGAAAGCGGCTCGTCCATCAGGAAGACCTGCGGTTCGCGCACGATGGCGCGGCCGAGCGCCACACGCTGCCGCTGGCCGCCGGAGAGTGCCTTCGGCTTCCGATCGAGCAGCGGATCCAGTCCGAGCATCGCGGCCACTTCGCTCACTCGCTTCTCGATCTGCTCTTTCGGCGTATGACGCAGCTTCAGGCCAAAGGCGAGGTTATCGCGCACGCTCATATGCGGATAAAGCGCGTATGCCTGGAAGACCATGGCGATATCGCGATCCTTGGGCGGCACCTGGGTAACTTCACGCTCGCCGATATAGATCTTGCCGCTCGTGATCTCTTCCAGTCCGGCCAGACAGCGCAGCGCGGTCGACTTGCCGCAGCCGGAGGGACCGACCAATACCAGGAACTCCCCGTCGTGAATTTCGAGATTAAAGTTATCCAGCGCGACAACGGTATCAAAACGCTTGTCAACATGATCGAAGATGACCTGCGCCATTACTCTTCCTCTCGCGACGGCATGTCCGTGTGCTCGATATCGCAAAGAACGCGCCTCGCCTCGGCGAAGAGTTCGCGCTCATGAGTGTTCGCGCGTCACCGCCTGATTTCGCTCACGCAAGCGTGACAGCACGCCCCCAAACGACACGATCGCCCAGACGCCTTCGAGCAACACGAAGCCCCATTGCCGGCCTTGCAACGCCAGCACGGCAAGAATTGCCGAGCCGACAAGATTGAGCAATAAATACGTGAAGGAGCGCTGGTCAAGCCCACGCAACTGGGCAAAACAGAACGCCCCGAGAATCATCAACGCTCCAGCAATCTGGAACAGTTGGCTCATATCGTTCTAGTATCCTCTCGTGCACGCTTAGCGCGCAAGTTGACCGCCGTCCATCACCAGCGCACTGCCGGTCATGAAGGCGGCGTCAGCGGAGGCGAGATAGAGCGCCGCCGCCGCGATTTCATCGGTCGTCGCCAGGCGTTGCAACGGATGCCGTGCTTCCAGCGCCCGACGGGCCGCCGCCGGATCGTCATTCTGTTCCAGCAGTCGCCCAACCCAGGGGCTATCGACCGTGCCCGGACAGATACAGTTGCACCGGACGCCTTGCCCGGCATACTCGGTTGCGACCTGCTTGGTCAGCGTAATGACCGCGCCCTTGCTGGCGCAGTACGCCGCGCGCTTCGGCACACCTACCAGGCCGAGCGCCGAGGCGATGTTAATGATAACGCCCTCACCCCGCTCCAACATCCCCGGCAATACGGCGCGCGTGCAGAGATAGACACCACGCACATTCACCGCGAAGACGCGATCCCATTCGTCCGGTTCACACTCGAGAATGCTCTTGCTGGTGCCGATTCCGGCGTTATTCACCAGAATATCGATGCGTCCGAAGCGCGCCTGCGCTCGCTCGACCATCGCCTGCACGTCATCTTCGTCGCGAACATCCGTCCGCAGCGCCAGCGTGTCACCGCCGGCCAGCCGCGCCGTCTCCTCTACGTTTTCCAGCGTCCGGCTCGCCGCAACGACCCGCGCGCCCTCCCGTGCGAACCGCACCGCGATCGCTCGTCCGATTCCCGAGCCGGCCCCGGTGACAAGCGCCACCTTACCTGCGAGTTTGCCGTTGTTTGGTGGAGTCTCAACCATGAATTGCTCCTTTAAGCGCCCGCACCACCAAGCGCAGCCAGAATCCGGCAGAGCCGCGCCTCTTCGTCCGCCGGGTCATCCGCCGGATAGAGCGTGATGAGCAGTTCGTCGATACCGCCGGAGAAGGCGGCATTCAGGCGCGAGCGCACCTCGGCATCGTCGCCCCAGACGACCAGATGATCGAGCAGTTCGTCCGAGACGGCGCCGCTTGCGCCGACCGGATAGCCGGCATCGGCGAACATGCGCGCATAGAAGGTCAGTCGCCCGTAGTTCTCCAGCCGCGGACGAGAGACTCGCCGCATGACGTCGCGCTCCGCGACCATGGCGACCGGGATGTGTGCGATCATGCGCGGCGCCGGACGACCCGCCTCGATTGCCGCCTCGCGCATCGCCGGCCCGGCCGTTTGACGCAGGTAATCGAGCGGGCAGACCCAGGAGATGGCACCGTCGGCCAACTCACCGGCCAGCCGGAAGGCGTTCTGGCGCAGCGCCGAGATGTAGAGCGGCAGGTCAGCCGGCGCGTTCAGATCGGGATGCACGTTATAGTAGCGGCCCTCGAAATCGACATGCCCGTCGCGGAGCAACCCGCGCAGCACGGTCAAGTATTCGCGCAAATGATCGAGCGGCTTGCCCATCGGGATACCGAAGGAGCCCTCGATCGTCGGGCGATGGCTCGGCCCAATGCCAAAGCGCAACCGCCCCGGCGTGATCTGATCGAGCGCCAGCGCCTGGCTCGCCAGCATCACCGGGTGACGCGGATAGGTCGGCACGATCGCCGTACCAAGTACGACGTCATCGGTTGTCGCCAATCCCGCCGCGAAATAAGTGAGCGGATCGGGCGCAGTCCGCCCGGTCGTCGCCCAGAGCATCGGCACTCCCAGCGCCGCCGCCCGTTTAATCGCGTCCAGCGCCCCGCTAGAATTGCTCTTATCGACGAGGTCGAGTCCGATACGTGGCATGGACGGCCCTCCCCCTAGCCCCCTCTCTCCATTCTGGGAGAGGGGGGATCTTGTGCGAACGTATGTGCGTTCCTTCTGCGTGTCACCGCCCGAACGACTGACGAGGTTCACATCTCCGTTCAATCGAGACTGCCCTCTCCCGGGGCACCCGCGAGCGGGTCGGGGAGAGGGGCCGGGGGTGAGCGCTAGGCTCGGCTACCCTTCATACACCGTCTCGCCTCCAATGATCGTCCGGCTGATCTTGATATCGCTCAGGTGTGCCGGATCGACCGAGCGCGGGTCCTCTTCGAGGACGGCAAAATCCGCGAGCATGCCCGGCTTGAGCTGCCCCTTGTCGTGCTCCTCGAAGGTCGCGTAGGCGCCGGCCACGGTGTAGAGCGGCAACGCTTCATCGACCGAGATCGCTTCCTCCAGCGCGTAGGAGCGGCCGCTGCCGGTCCGCTCGGTGACGGCGACCTGGATGCTCTTGAGCGGTTCGAACGACGAGACCGGGCAGTCGGACGAGAAGGCGATCCGAATACCGGCGTCAAGCAGGCTGCGGAAGGGATAGGTAAGCTGTATCCGCTCCATACCCAGATGCCGGATGAAGCCGTCGCCATATTCGGTGATAAAGATCGGCTGTGTGATCGCCATGACATGCATCTTTGCGATGCGATCGATGAGATCGGGCCGGAGGATGCCGCAATGCTCGATACGCAGCCGGTGATCGGCTTTCGGTAGGCGATCGAGCGCCTTCTGGTAGGCATCGAGCACCATTTCGATGCCGCGATCGCCGATGGCATGAACTGCTATCTGGAAACCGGCCGAGTGCGCCTGCCAGACGTAGTTATCGAGGTCTTCCTGCGGCATCATCGTCAGACCGAGGTTGTCATCGCGCGGATCTTCGAAGAACGGTTGTGTGACGGCGGCGGTGCGGCCGATCAGGCTGCCGTCGATGAAGAGTTTTACCGGCCCGACACGCAGCCGGTTGTCACCAAAGCCCTGCTTGATACCGAGTCCGAGCAGATGCGGCAGCAAGTTTTCGCGAATCATCATCGACGTGCGCAGCTTCAGCTTGCCCTCGCGTACGGCCCGCTGATAGGCCGCGATCGCCTCCGGCTCCGAGCCGCTGGCATCCTGGCTCGAGGTGATCCCGGCCGCGATATAGGCATCGTTGCAGCGTTGCAGCGCCGCGACGTGATCGTCGACGGTTGGATCGGGGATGATCTTGCGCACCAACTGCTGCGCCGATTCCTGTAAGAGGCCGGTCAGTTCGCCCTGCTCATCCTTCATCAGGTGGCCGCCCATCGGATCGGGCGTGTCGCGCGTGACACCGGCCATCTTCAACGCCAGCGTGTTGACGACGCTCATGTGGCCGGAGCCGTTGACGATGATGACCGGATGATCGGGCGCGACCGCATCGAGATCCTGGCGCGTCGGATGTCGCTTCTCATCGAGCTTGTTGTCGTCGTAGCCGCGCCCCTGAATCCAGCTGCCCGGCGGAGTTGTCTTTACGCGCTCGGCAACGTTCTGCTTGATCTGCTCGATCGAGCGGACGTCGGGATAGCCCGCCTGTACCTGCCCCAGCGTGGTGCCGAAGTTGATCATGTGATTGTGGGCCTCGTTCAGACCCGGCAGGCAGAAGTGACCGCCAAGGTCGATCGTCCGAAAGCCGCGCGGCAAAGCATCTTCGACCATCTGCCGCGAGCCGGTGGCGACAATGCGATCGCCGATCACGCCCACCGCCTCGACCGACGGCTCGGCCGGATTCATCGTCAGGATCGTACCGTTGCGAACCACGAACGCATCCGCCATTTCGTCCTCCCACGACTCATAGAAGCAGCAACCTCATGCGCTGCACGATAGCCTCAAGTGAGGGGAGCGTCAAATGATCGATGGAGTTGGTTTGTTGCGTCCGCTAGCATGATGCATGGGCTGGCTAAGTGAAGGGGAGCGCTGTGGTGATCCCGGGCGTCATTGTCGCCCGACGTCCGCCCGGGTGACGATGGTGGTGATCCGAACGTCGTCGGCGCCCGAGGTCCGCCCGGCGATAAATGCCCGGGCTCGCAGGCGAAGTCCACTAAAGGGACTGGGTCTGTTGTGCACGCACTCGTCGAGATAATTCCGCTCTATGTCGGCATATTGCGCTTTTGCGCAGTTCAGTCTGTGCCCCATCGTTTCTTTGACCCTATGCAGCACAGATTAAAGATGGTTCTCTATAGATCAGAATAACGACAAGAACGTCTACTCATCCTTCGAACGTACGCCAGCTCAGCCCCTTCAGTGGGCTTCGCCTGCGAGCCCGGCCATTTATCGCCGGGCGGGCGTCGGGCGCCGACGACGTTCGGGATCACCACCATCGTTCGTTACGCGACGGTCGGTCGGACCGCCATGTTCGAGGCTATCACCTTCATCTTGTTCGCGATGGTGTACGATGGAAGAGAATGAGAATACGCGGCGCATCGTGCCATATTCAAAATAGGACTTGTTACGATGGTAACGAGGTTAGCCGGCGTCGTCATCATCCTATCGTTGAGCCTGCTGCTCACCGCCTGCGGGCAGGTCGGTCCGAGCGCGTCCGCGCCCGGTGCAGGTCGATACCAGGTGACTGGCGCCCCTGCTCAAGCCGCCGCGACCGGCAGCGGGCCAAGTTGGGCGCTCTCCGCAAGCCCGACGGAAGATACGAATTCTCCCGTGAAACTCGCTATGAGCGCCGCCGTCGTCTACGCGAAATCGACGATGCACGCCACACATCCGACCGTGGCCGAAGCCAAGCAAGATCTGTTCGATCCGGCTGATCCCAACAGCACGGTCTGGATCGTGCATTTGGTCGGCGATACGTTTCAATTGCCGCCCTGCCCGCCCAGCACCCCGCAAACGACTTACACGCGCACCTGTGGCAGCGGCACGGAGGCGCAACTCGGACTTCGCATCAGCGATCTCAAAGTCGTCTATGACGAAGTCTATTCGTCCGGCACACCGACCGCTCAACGACCGATCACGCTCCCGCCGAACGCGAAACTCCCGACGCGCGAGGCTGCCATCGAAGCTGCTTTAGGCGGCGCGCCGGTTGACGGCGATTCTCCGCACATTGTGTCCATTGATCTGATCCTCGCCGCGCAAGCGCCGGAGCTCCAAAACGTCCCACCCGACACCCCCATCTGGCGCATCAGCCTCGATCACGGCCAATTCGAGCATTCGTGTCCCCCGAATGCTCCGCCTTCCAACTGCGGGTCGACATCCACGACGATGTGGATCGAAGCGATAACGGGGATGTTGCGCGCGCAGTCCTACCCCATGGCGACGCCGACGCCATAGTTCTCCAAAATCTCGCCACTTCCCCCTGTAACATCCGGCACCCTTCCGGGTTCTTGTTTGCGGGAGGTACGTGATGCCGGGAGATGATCTGGCGCGACGGGCACAGAGCGGCGATGTTCAAGCGCTCGAACAGCTCTGCGCCCGCGAGTGGCGACCGGTCTATGCCATCGTCTACGCGACGACGCGCAACGCTATGGACGCCGAAGACCTCACACAGGAGGTCTTTCTGCGCGCGCTGGAGGGCCGTTCGGCGAACGATGTCGCCGAGTGGAAACAGCCGTAAGCCGCCGAATCCCTCGCGGAGGCACGGAGCGCGCAGAGTCCTCGATTTGGAAATCTCTGCACCTCTGCGAGAGAAGATCCTTCTAGCGCCGGTCCACGATCGTGCGACCTGCCTGGATAATCATGGCCGGTGCGCGCAACGTCGTGAGATCGGTTGATGGGTCGCCGGCGATCGCGAGCAGGTCGGCGACCTTGCCGGGAGCGATCGTGCCAACCGTCTGGTCGATCCGGCAGGCGGCGGCGGCGCGACCGGTGGCGGCGTGGATCGCTTCGAGCGGCGTCATGCCCGCTTCCGCCAGATAGACGAGTTCCAGGTAGAAATCGTCGAAGCCGGTGTGGCGCCAACCCGCGTCGCTGCCGGCCACGAGCTTCACGCCAAGCTCATGCAAATTGCGGATGTTCGCGATGCTGTTAGCGTGCGCCTGCTCGATTCCTTCGAACTGCGCTCGCTCGGCCGGAGTCATCTCCTCGCCGCGATCGTGCATCTCGCGCAGCGCATCATGACGGTCGAAGCCGACCTGGAGCGTCGCGGTTACGTAGACGCCCTGCTCGGCCACCCGGCGCGCCAGCGGTTCCTCATATTTCCAACTCGTGTCGGGTGCCATGAAGCTGCAATGTTCGATGTGATCGGTCCCCGCGTCGAGCGCGCGTTCGATCGACTCGGTCGCGATCGTGTGGCACGAAGCCGGTTTGCGAACCTTGTGCGCCTCATCAATGGCGGCACGCAGCTCCTCGGTTTCGAATGACGGATATTGCGAATAAGTGCCGAGCGTACCGCCGCCGGACGCCATGATCTTGACGAAATCGGCGCCCGCCTTGAGCGCGGCACGCGCTCCCTGCCGCATCCCCTCGACGCCGTCCGTCTCACCGCCGAAATAGCGGCAGTGCCCGCCGGTAATCGTCAACGGCCAGCCGCTCAGCACGAGACGCGGCCCCTCGACGATTCCGGCGCGAATGGCATCGCGCAACCGGAAGGTGAGCATCTCCTTGCCGCCGCAATCGCGGATCGTCGTCACGCCCGCATAGAGTGAGGTGCGCACGTTGGCGTACGCTTGCAGGAGCAAGATCTCGTCCGGCTGCTCCATCCACTCCTCGAACGGCCTGCCGTTGCCCGGCAGCACCGTGTGCGCATGCATGTTGATCAGGCCCGGCATGAGCGTGTAGTTGCTCAGATCGAGCGCGTCGGAGCCGGCCGCTCCGCCCGATTCGACCTGGGTGATGACTCCCTGTTCGACCGTGACCAGCACGTTCTCCTGTGGCTCGGCACCGCTGCCGTCGATCAGCCGTCCGGCGCGAATCCGAAACGTCATCGGATCTGCCATTGCATCCTCCTTGTATCCAAATTCACGAAACCTGCCCTGTTCGCCACAGTATGCCGGGGGCCGCGACGCTTGGGAAGGCCGGCGAGGACACGATGAAAGCCCGCCGGTTTATCCGACGGGCTGAAACGCGCTCGAATGTGTGAGACGGTCCTTAAATGCTGCGGGTGATTGTGCGGCCGGCGGCGCGTTCGATGAGCGCGGCGCGGACGGCCAGGAAGGGATCGGCCAGCGCATCGGACATCGCAGCCGGGATATGCGCTTCGCGGCTGAGCAAGGCACGGGCCGCCTCGGGCGAGTAATTGTTGAACGGGGCGACATCGTCCCAGAAGCGGTCAATGAGCAGGCGATTGGTCGAGGTCAACTGGACATTGCCCTGCTCAGATGAGATCAATGCTTGCATATCGGTATCCCTTCCGGGTTTCTCTGATGCCTCACCGTCCGTAGTACCTGTGTCAAGCATAGGACCCCCCATTTTGTTCATACATGGCAAATATGGGCTAGGTTATCGGTACTATTCGACCGGCACGCCCCGGTAGGAGCGTCCTTCCAATGCGATACGCTAGAATCGCGCCAAAGAGCAACTATGTGAAGTAGCCGAGAGCAGGATCAGATGGGGCAGCTCATGACAGGTTATCAACCTGAGTTCTGGTTTCGAGGCGATTCCCGGCCGATGCTCGATGTCGCCGCCCAGCATCAGTTATCCGACACCTATGAACGCGCCGCAAAGGCGCTCCATACCTTCGACCGCGCGAAAGAGCCATACAGCGCCAGCATCGAGTTGCTCGAGCATCGCTCGAACCGGGGCGCATCGCTGGCTGAGTTTTGCAAGCAGATGATCGAGATGCTTATCGCCCCACGCGAGAGCACGGGCGGCCGCCCCTGCACGTTGCGCTGGCTTACCCAGCTGCATGCGACCATGCGTTTCGTAGGCGATAACATGGGATCGCGCCTGACCTTGCGGCCGAATCCCGACCTGGATGTGCAGCCGGCCGGGACACTCCTCTTCGACATGCGCCAACCCGTATCGCCCGGCGGAGGATCGAAGCCCCTCGACTGGCGGAGCGCTGTTCAAACGACGTTGCCGCAACACCCGCTGGCCCGCGCTGGCGCTGAGTATGCCGTCATGATCAACGTCCCGCTTCCGGCTGGCGTTCCCGACCGCGATCAGAAGTTCGAGAGCGGGCTTGCGCTGATTCAGCAAATCGAGCAGTTCTTACCCGCCACTGAAGACCAAACATCCATCATTGCCGAGTTCTGGCTCATCTATCCAACTGGCGACGACGACCCCGAACCGGCCGCCCGCCTGCGCATCTGGCGGCTCGGCGTGATGCAGATCGCGCCAACGGCGAGGCACGCCTGAACGGATTCGCATTTTGCGCCGCTACGTCGACTAAGACGTTTCGCCATTTTGAAGGTGTGGCCGGAACGCAACCATGCGCACCGTTTCGGCGAAGGCGCGGCGCTGCTCGTCGCCTTCCGTGATCCGGAAGCCGAAGACGCGTTCGAGGATCTTCGCGGCGATGCGATGCTCGATGATGTACCGCCCAAGTTCACGCACCGCCTCGTCGGTCGTCAGCAGGCGCTGCTCGGGAACATAGCGGCGGCCGCCCGTCTCGATCTGAAGCGCCGGGGAATGCTGGATGTTGCGAAACCAGTCGCTCTGCTCCCCCCAGGCGGAGATAACGACGCTCGTGTTGGTCGCCCGCTCGTAGCGGATCACCTCCAGCGCAGTTTCGTGGAGCAGACCGCTCTTGCGGCCACGATGCGTCAGCAGCAGGGCGCGATGGCCGAAGATCCAGCCGAGATGCACATCGTAGAGCCAGCGCGGAATCTTGAAGACAATACGCAAGAGTCGGTTCGGTCGGTGCGCAAGCTGTGAGGCACGGGGCCTGCCCGGTTGCTCGGTATTCATGCTCGCCGCTACCCGGCTCTCAATTCGCGCCACTCTTGCGGCAGTTCGACACCCTCGAAACGGCCGAAGCCGAGCTGGCTGATCTCGACCGAAGGGGTGCCGTCGACGATCAGTTCACTCATCACCTGGCCGATGATCGGACTGAGCGCGAAGCCGTGCCCGCTGAACCCGGCGGCCAGCACCAGGTTGTCAATTCCCGGCAGCGCGCCGAGGATCGGTACTTCGTCCAACGTCTGCGCCTCGACACCCACCCAGACGCGCTCGACCCGCGCGCGGCGCAGTTCGGGGAAGATCGCCGAGCTATCGGTCAGGCTGCCGAGCACGCTGCGATACCACGGCACCGCGATCCCGTGC
>CALAGB010000197.1 GCA_937891245.1 uncultured Thermomicrobiales bacterium
CGGCATATCGCAACGACCTCGGGCAATTCTGCGAATTCCTCCGCGATGATGGAGTGATCGCGAGTTGGCCGGAGCTTTCTAGTACCCACCTTACCGGGTTCGTGCTCTTTCTTCGTGAACGTGACTACGCGAATTCGACCGTTGCGCGAAAAGTCGCCGCGGTTCGATCGTTCTGTCATTTCCTGATCGGCGAGGGACTCCTCCGACACGATCCATCCGATTCATTGCCGTCGCCACGGGTCGACAAGTTCGTGCCGCGCGCGATCTCGCGCGACGAAATCGATGCGCTTCTCGCCCGGGCGGCAGAGCAGCGGACGCCGGAAGGCTTGCGCGATCTCGCGATGCTTCAGACGCTCTACGCAACGGGCATGCGCGTCAGCGAATTGACATCGCTCGACCTCTGCGATATCGACCTGCCGCATGGCGAGGTGCAGTGCGGGCGCAAGCCCGATCGGTCGCGTACGGTTCCACTGTCGGAACCGGCCACGGAAGCGCTGAGCGAATATCTTGATGCTGGGCGACCGCTCCTGCGGCAGGATGCCGACGTCGACGCGGTGTTTCTCAATCATCGCGGCAGCCGGCTGACGCGTCAGGGCTTTTGGCTGATTTTGAAGGCGCACGCGGAGGCGGTCGATATTCCGGATATTACTCCGCACACCATTCGCCACACGTTTGCCACCCATGCGCTCAACAATGGCCAGGAGTTGCGCGATATTCAGCGTATCCTCGGCCACATGAGCATCTCGACGACGCAGGTTTACCAGCGCGTCACGACCGACGGCGCGGTTGCCCGCGAAGACGTCGTTCTCGTCGGGAATGGCGCGTCGTGCTACGATTCGAGCGGCGAAGCGTAGCGCCGCGCTGTCGTTTCACCGCAAGTATTGACGAATCAACCCCTCGTCTTGACTACGGCGAGGGGTCTTTGTACTGACCCACTACGTTCTCACAGGCTCAACGGAGGTAACAAAGAGATGAACGAGGCCCGGCGGCCGGATGTCGCGATGGAAACGATTGTCTCGCTCGCGCGCAGGCGCGGCTTCATCTTCCCCGGAAGCGAGATCTACGGTGGCCTTGCCAACACCTGGGACTACGGTCCACTCGGTGCGGAGCTGAAGCGCAATATTAAGAACGCCTGGTGGGAATTCTTCGTCCAGGGACGCGATGACGTCGTCGGCATCGACGGCAACATCATCCTCCACCCGCGTGTCTGGGAAGCCTCCGGTCATGTTCAGGAATTCAACGATCCGCTCATCGACTGTCGCAACTGTGGCAGCCGCTACCGGGCCGATACGCTGATCGAAGAGAAGCTTGGCCAGCAAGCCGAGGGGATGCCGCTGAGCGAGATGACCGAGCTGATCCGCTCCAGCAACATCGCCTGTCCTTTTTGTGGTCAGCGCGACTGGACCGATGTGCGTCAGTTCAACCTGATGTTCCAGACGACGCTCGGGCCGGTCGAATCTTCGGGAACCAAAGTCTTCCTGCGGCCGGAAACAGCCCAGGCGATCTTCCTCGACTACCGTGCGGTGATGCAGTCGAGTCGCACCAAGATCCCGTTCGGTATTGCCCAGATCGGCAAGGCGTTTCGCAACGAGATCACGCCAGGAAACTTCATCTTCCGCCTGCTCGAGTTCGAGATCATGGAGATCGAGTACTTCATTCGCGAAAGCGAGGCGCAGCCGACGTTCGAGCATTGGATGACTCAGATCGGCGCCTTCTTCGATTCGATCGGATTGCGACACGACAAGATCCGGACGCGCGAACACGAAGGCAAAGAGCTGTCTCACTACTCGAAGCGCACCGTCGACTACGAGTATCAATTCCCGTTCGGCTGGAAAGAACTCTGCGGGCTTGCGTATCGTGGTAACTACGACCTGAGCCGCCATATGGAGTTCAGCGGAGTCGATCTCTCGTACTTCGACCAGCAGTCGGGCGAGCGCTTCGTGCCGCACGTCATCGAACCGGCGTTGGGTGTCGATCGCATCCTGCTGGTGGCATTGCTGGACGCGTACGACGAAGAAGAAGCGGCCGATATCAACGGCAAGCCGTACACGCGCGTTGTCTTGCGTCTCCATCCGCGCATCGCTCCGTATCAGGTGGCAGTGCTGCCGCTGATGAAGAAGCCGGAACTGGTCGCGAAGGCGTCGGAAGTCCAGGCGATGTTGCGCACGTCGTTCTCGGTCGAATACGACGAGACGCAAAGCATCGGGCGGCGCTACCGTCGCCAGGACGAGATCGGCACCCCGTTCTGCGTCACGGTCGACTACGAGTCGCTCGAGGATCAGGCGGTGACGGTGCGCGAGCGCGAAACGATGGCGCAGGTTCGTGTACCGATCGCCGATGTAGCGGACGTCATCGCGGACAAGATCGCGAACTGGGGCTAGAGTTCGTCGTCGCCGACGATGCGCTCGTAGAGGCCATTTAGCTCTTCGTCCGAGAAGTAGTGGATGACGAGACGTCCGCCGGTCTTGCCGCGCTTCAGTTCGACTTTTGTCCCGAGCGCCTTGCGAAAGCGATCGAGCACTAGTTCGTGCTCGGGATCTTTCGCGGCGCGTGTATGCTCGCCGACCGTGACGGTCTTGTCCCAATTCCGAACCAACTGCTCGGTCTGCCGAACGCTCAGATCGCGATCGATGACCATGAGCAATGCCGAAACCTGATCGACCTGTTGTGTCAACCCCAGGAGCGCGCGTGCGTGCCCTTCGGTGATCTTGCGCGCGACGAGTGCCGCCTTGATCTCGTCCGGAGCAGCCAGCACGCGGAGTGCGTTGGTGATCGCGACGCGGCTCTTGCCGACCCGTTCAGCGACCTCCGCCTGAGTCAGGTCGAACTCGTCGATCAGTTGACGATAGGCTGTCGCTTCCTCCAACACGAACAGATCGGCGCGCTGAACATTTTCGATCAGCGCCAGCTCGAGCATCTCGCGAGGGCTGGTGTCACGGATGAGCGCCGGAATCGTGCTGAGGCCGGCCAGCCGGGCGGCTCGCCAGCGGCGCTCGCCGGTGATGATCTGAAAGGCGGCGCCGGTCGAGCCACGGGTGATGATAATCGGCTGGAGCACGCCATGTTGGCGAATCGATGACGCCAGCGCCTCCAGCGCTTCTTGTTCGAAAACCTCGCGCGGCTGGAGCGGGTTCGGTGAAACCGCCTCGATGTCGATTTCCTGGATACCACCGGAACCATCGGAATGCGACTGAATGAGCGCGTCGAGACCACGCCCGAGACCGCCCTTACGCTGCGCCATCGTTTCTCCCTGAAGCGATTCGTCTACGAACTTCGGCCTGAGTGTAACACGGCGATTGGTCCGGGGCGGCTTATAATCAGCCGGGGCCTCCGGTCAGGATGTGTCGTTGGCCGGGCCCGGGAAGGTCGGTTGTTTGGCGACGATTTTATCGTTCGTGGTGCTCGTTGTTTTGACGGTGTTTATCTCGTGGTGGGCGCATAAAGCCGAGAAGAATCAAGCGCTCCGCACCATACTCTTCGTCCTAACGGTGGCGATCAGCGTCATATTGCTACTCATCGGCATCACCTCCACGGTCATCAATCTGACCGGTTCGCGCGGGTCGATCTCGCTGACCAGCGGCCTGCTCATTGCCCTGTCGGCCGCTATCGGCCTGCCGCTCATCTCTCCGGTTCGACTGTTGCTCGCGCGGGTGATGCCGTTCGACCCACACTCGACCGCCGATATGATCGGGCTGAGCGTGTTGCTTGCGACGGCGGTTTTTGTCGGTGGCACATCGTTGTTCGCGAGCAATGACATCGAGATTTCGTCGGTCAGCGTGCTCGAACTCGTTTCACAAGGAGTTGCGCTCGTCCTGATCGCCTTCTTCGGCATCGGCTTTCTCTTCGAACGTGATTTTCGCGGATCGCTCAAGCGGCTCGGGATTCAGGCGATTGAGCCGCGCGACGTTTGGATCGCGCTGGGTGTCGTCATCATTCTCTTTGCCGTCACGATCCTCGGCGGAGTGCTGACGAAGGTCTTGCAACCTGGTCTGGAAGATCAGATCCAGAACAATCTCGGGACGATGACTCAGAATCTCTCGTCGTTCAGCGGGGCGCTGATGCTTGGCATCTCGGCCGGGCTCGGCGAGGAGATTCTCTTTCGCGGCGCGATTCAGCCGCGCTACGGCCTCGTCTTCACCTCAATTGTCTTTGCCCTGCTGCACGTGCAGTACGGCTTCAGCTTCACGATTTTGAGCATTTTCGCGGTGAGCTTGATCCTGGGTTACTTACGACAGCGAATCAACACCTCGGCCTCGATCATCAGTCATATCGTCTACGACGTGATCGCGGTGTTGCTCTCGGTCGCTGGAGGTGGCGGCGGATCGTAGTTCCCCCCGATGAAGCTAGGGCTGCGTTGGTTCCGGAGTGACTGGTTCTGAGGCGTCCGGCGTCGCGGGGATGGTTGGTGTGCTGATCGGCGTCTCGCCTGCCGTCGGCGTCGGCGTAATCAGGTCGCCGTGGCCCGAGGTATCGGGGTAGAGCGTCCAGCTGCCGTCGTTATACACGACGTAGACGAAGCCCTGGTCGCTGTACAGCATGATGCCGTTGGCAAACTGCTGCACGACACCGCCCATGACGTGCGCATCGGAATTGACGGCATAGCCGATCGATTTTTCCAGCAGCGGGTCGCTGTTCCAAACCTTGCCGAAACTCCCCTTCGGTATCGATAGTTGCGGATCGTCCGGGGAAATTCCACCGCCATCACCTTCGGCCGCCGTCCAGGTGTCCGGATACTTGCTCCACTGGCCGTCGGCGAACAGGACATAAATCTCGCCGGTGTCGAAGCGCTCGTACATCGTGCCACGTTGAAAACCGAGTTCTGCCGCGCTCAAGTGCGCTTCCGGAGCCTGTGCGGCGCCGAGCTTCGACTGCACATCAGTATTCGCCCAGTACACGGAGCCGAACGCACCGGAAACGGGGATGACCGTGGGTGTCGCGGTGCCATTACTTGGGGTAACGGGGGCGTCCGGTGTGGCGGTCGAGGTCAGGTTGGGTGGCACTGGAGTCGCGTTTGCCGTAGCGGACGGCGTCGCCGCTGTTGTCGGCGTTCCGGCGGGTGTGGCGGCATTTCGAGTTGGAATCGCCGACGGCATCGGTGGTGGAGTCGGTGTGCTCGCACTACCGCCGCCGATGGTCGGAGTGGCGGTTCTTTGGACCGGGGTCGGCGATGGTGTCGGCGTGTTCGTCGCTGTCGCCGACGTCGCGGGCGGCTTGGTCGAAGTCGCGGCCCCCTGATTTGCACCGGTAATTGCCGGTGACGTTTGTTCCTGTGAGGAGGGCGGTGTAACCGTCGTTGCCTGACTCTGTTCCGTCGATCCAACCGGCGTTACTGAGCCGACCAGCGTCGGTGTCCGCGACGCATCGGCGATCGAGCTGGTGTGAAAAGGGATCGTCACCGTTTCGGCGAGCGCCTGGCCATACGCGTCGCGCGCCCCAGCCAGCACAACAACTTGATAACTGGTATCAGGCAGGAACAGCGAGCTTTGCGACGAACTGGCTCCGACGATCAGCGTATTCCGATCCTCCCAACTGAGCGGGATTCTCCCACGTTCCCCGGGTGGGAAAATCTGCAGGTGATCGAGCACCGACTCCTGATTCATCGGCTTGTTGAACGTGATCTTAATCGGCTGGTAGAGCGGCCAGCTTTGCCCAGCGTTCGCCACATCGTAGGTGGCGGACGGCGGCAGGCTCTGGTTGTAGCCGCGAACGAGCAGGAAAGCGCTGACAACGATGATAACTGCCAGGACGGCGGCCGTCGTTA
>CALAGB010000198.1 GCA_937891245.1 uncultured Thermomicrobiales bacterium
GCACTCTTTGACGAAGTCGACGAAGCTCGACGGTGCGCTCAGGGTCAGCAAACGCGCGCCGTCCGGCCCAGCTTTGAATGTGTGAGGCACGCCCTTGGGCAGAAACACCCAGGCGCCTTTGCCTGCGCTGAACGTCTTCTCACCGCAGTAGAAGGTGACGTCGCCTTCCAGGAGATACCAGGCCTCGTCGTCGATATGGTGGATATGACGCGGCACGGAGTAGCCACCCGGCACGAACTGATCAAGCAGTGCGAAACGACCGTCGGTCATCTCTGTATCCGCTTTGATGACGACGAGTGCGTTCGCGAACCAAAAGGCGTCGCCCTCGTCGTCAGCCAGGACGAAGCTGCGATCCACGGTTTGCATAACCGAATCCCTTCAGTCGATCCCTGCCTTGTCGAGCTGGTCACGTACCAGCTCCAGCACTCGCTCGGTTGCCCCATCCCGGCCGAAGCCTGCCTGACAAAGGGAGTGCCAGAGCGGGAAGTCGATAAGCGCTGCCATGAGCGTAATCAATTCCTCGCCGGCGTCCGTCCCCCTCAGTGCTGCTCGCACCAGCAGTCGCAGGTTGTTTCGCTGCACCTGCCCGGCCTCGCCCAACGCTGGGATCAGGTCTTCCTCGCGCCGAAGTGCTTGCAGCCAGCCACCGTCACGCTGGTAGCAGTCACATGTCCCCTGAATCAACCACTCCATCCGCTGCGACGGTCGTGGCAAGGTCGGGAACGTTGCCGCGACCTGTTCCGGACGGATCGCCTGGAGCACGTGAATTGTGCCGGCGCACGCGGGAATAAGATCCTCCAACGTCGGAAAGTGCCGGTAGACTGTGCCCTCGGCGATCCCCGCTCGTTGGGCGATCTCCTCGAAGCTGGTCCCGGACAGACCCTGTCTCGCGTGCAGATCCTTAGCTGCCTCTACGATCCGGTGCCGCGTCGCCGCGACGGCCACGGCCCGGGCGCCCATGCGGTATTTTCGTGGCATTCAGTGTCCCAATTCTTCAACGAATATCTCTCATGATAATCTATGCCGGCACCGCCGCGTTGTCAAGAGGATTTCTACCAGCAGTTCGGGCGTGTGCGTGCGTGTGCCGAAAGGAACACGTACGCATACGCCCGAACGAGGCGGCGCCGCCTAGCGCTGAAGCTTCTCCTGAACCGGTGCGCCCATCAATTCACGCAGCGCATCGCTCGCGATCCAGCGCGCCGCGCGTGAGTCGATCTGTTGGATCTCATGGGCAAGCTCGATTGCGCGAACATTCAGCGCCGGATTGCGTTTGCCGATCTGGCGCAGAGCCCAATTGACCGCCTTCTTGACGTAATTGCGCTCGTCGGTCGCGGCTGCGACGATCAAGGAGAAACAGGCGAGGAAGCGATCATCCGGCGCCCGCTTGTCGTGGATCGCAAGTTCGGCAAGCAGAGCAAAGGCGGCGCGGCGCACGAATTCCTCGTCGCGATAGCTCCACTCGACGACTTTGTCGAAGGCGAACGGCGTCCGGTCGAAGAGATTGCCGCAAACCTGATCGCAGACATCCCAGCTGTCGAAATCGGCGACCCAGGCGTCCATCTGCTCAGGCGTGACACAGTCCGGTTCATCGACAAGCGAGGCCAGAATGCGGGCTTCATGGATGCCGGACGCCCACAGATCAAGTGCCAACTGGTGATCGCGTCCGATTGTTCGGGCCAGGCGGCGGAGTTCGGTCACGCTGATGCCGAGCGTCTGCGCTGAGTTGATCCCGAAGCGCGCCATGCCCGCGACATTGTCCGGGTTCGCCCGGGCATGAAGCTCATCCAGAACCTGATCAACGGTCATGCTGGCCCACGTGCTCCTCGTGCGGCGCTTCGACGGATGGCTCGTCGTCCTCGTAGACCTTGCGTTTGAGCACGCAGATGAAGGGAAGATTGCGGTAGAGCTCGCGGTAGTCAAGCCCGTAGCCGACGACGAATTCGTTGGGAATCGTAAAGCCGACGTAATCGACACCAACCGGCACAAGACGGCGCTCGGACTTGTCGAGCAGGGCGCAGACGCGGAGCGAAGCCGGGTGGCGGCCACGCAGGGTGCGCAGCACGAAGTCCATCGAGACGCCGGTGTTGACGATGTCCTCGACCAGGAGCACATGTTGCCCGGCAATATCGAGATCGAGCTCCTTGCTGATATGCACCCCACCCTCAGCGGCGTCGTGGGAAAGGCTGAGGTAATCGATAGCAAGCGGTCGTGAGATGGCGCGCGCCAGGTCGGCCAGGAAGAAGGTAATTCCCTTCAGCACGCCAACGAGCACGATTGAGGAACCGGCGTAATCGCGCGAGATCTCGCGCCCCAACTCCTGTACCCGCGTCGCGATTTCGGCTGAACTGAGCAAGACACGCTCGATCTGCTCCGGTCGCAGCGAGGTGATATCGACCGCGCCATAGCCGAACCGCGAAAGGAGTTCATGATAGTTCTTGCGATAGATGAGGACGATGTTGACGTCAGGGTAGAGTTCACGCAACTCGCGCATCTTCCGGTTCTTGCGCGTCACCAGGCTCTGTTTCATCGTTGTCAGTTCGACATACAGATCCTGCTCGGGCAGGTAAAAGTCGGGGGCGAACATCTCGACAACTCGGCCGTCTTCCCAGCGAAGCGGGAAGGAGGTCGGCTCGTACTGCCAGCGGATGCGGTAGAAATCGAGGAAGGCGGCGAACTCGTGCTCGGCGGGGTGGGCGAAGGGGTGCTCCGGATTGGCGATCGGGCGAACGGCGGTCGCGAGGTCGCCTTCGACCGGTCCGTTATTCAGCGGATTCGCCATCGGCCCTCCTTCGCCTCAGCCGAGCGTTCTCACTCCCCCGCGAGCGGCAAGCCATAGCGATTCCTCGCTTTGGTTGTCACCTGTATAACCGGCTCGCCCTCGATCTCCTTACGCGCAATGAAGCCTCGGCGTGCCTGCTCAGCGATCCAGGCATCGGTGTCCTCGAAGCCGTGCTCCGCCGCCAGCGCCGCGAAGCGCTCCGGCGAAACCGTCGGACCGTCGACCGCCGCCGTGAAGATCTCGCGGCGACAGCCCTCCGCCCCTTCGCCCGGTCGCAGGATCAGTCGCTCAACCGGCTCGCCGCCCTCACGCAGGGAGTCAATGATCTCCGGAATATCCTTGACGACAATACCGGAGTAGATGATGCCGTCGGGATAAACGACCATATTCGGGCCGATGTCGCAGAGATCGATCGAATCGCAGGTGTTGACCATCACGTCGTTGTCGAGCCCTTCGCGCTTCAATTGAATGCGCAACTGCCCGGCCACCCGCTGTGCGCCCTTTTGCATGCAATGATTCGCCGTGCAAACAAGGACGTGCTTCCTTGTCCAGTACATGATCCACCTTCTTCACACTCGGATACCGGATGTCGTTCCCCCTCACTCTCGAGTATACGCGGGAAGGCACCGGGAGGGCTGCGAGAACGGAGAGGTTGTAGCGATCGATCAATTTCTACGCGCCCGGGCGTCGACATCGTTTCCGCAACGCCGAACCGCCCGATGTAGTTCAATTCATCGCTCGACAAATGAAGGGAGACATCCATCATGGATCCGCGATTTCCGCCGATTGAGCCGTTCGAGAGCGGGATGCTCGATGTGGGCGATGGCCAGCAGATCTACTGGGAGGCGTGCGGCAATCCGAACGGCAAGCCGGCCATCTATCTCCATGGTGGGCCGGGATCGGGCTTTTCGGAAGGCCAGCGGCGCTTTTTCGATCCGGAAGTCTACCGGGCGGTGCTCTTCGATCAGCGCGGCGCCGGACGGAGCCGGCCGCTGGCAAGCGAGCCGAACTACGACCTGAGCGTCAATACGACGCAACATCTGCTCGCCGATATCGAGGCGCTGCGTGAATTGCACGGTACCGACCGTTGGACAATCGTCGGCCTCTCCTGGGGTGTGACGCTGGCGCTGGCCTACGCCGAAGCGTACCCCGAGCATGTCGAGGCGCTGGTTCTCGGGCTGGTGACGAACACGACACACCGCGAGGTCGAGTGGATCACCGAGGGCGTCGCGCGCATCTTCCCGCAAGAATGGGAGCGCTTCGCGAACTTCGTCCCGGAGTCACTGCGTCACCTGCCGCTGGTCGAGGCGTACGCTCGGCTGACCACCGATCCCGATCCGGAGGTCTGCGCGGCGGCAGCGCGCGAATGGTGTCTTTGGGAGGATACGCACGTTTCGCTCGTACCGAGGTACGAACCCAACCCACGCTATGACGATCCCGAGTTTCGGCTGCGCTTTGCACGGATCGTGACGCACTACTGGAGCCACGGCGCCTTCCTCGAAGAGGGCCAGTTGCTGCGCGATGCGCCGAAGCTCAACGGTATCCCCGGTGTGTTGATTCATGGGCGTTACGACGTCAGCAGTCCAATGGAGGTGCCCTGGCGCCTGTCGCAGCACTGGACGTCGAGTGACCTGCAGATTCTCGATAACGCAGGTCATGGGGGTGACGGCCTGCTTGAGGCGATCGTCGGCGCGCTCAACCGCTTCGGCGCGCGTTGAATCACCGATTGTGCCGGCCACGTTGTTGCATTAGAGTACGCTGGGAGATACCGTCGGATTGGGGAGGATCGATCAATGCGCTATTTTGCCTACTGCACGCTGCTTGATTTGGCTGAGATGCGAAAGTTCTGCCCCGGTGCCAAGCCAACGGTCGTGGCCAGCCTGAGCGGCTACCGGGTCGTCTTCGGCCGCTATCCGGCAGGGAGCGATGGCGGTGGCTGCCAGCTCGAAGCGGCGCCGGGTCACGAGATGTATGGTCTGATCTACGAACTGAGTGCCGACGAGTTCGATCAACTCGATCGGATCTCCGGTGTCGACCGCGGCTATTACAAGCGGGTTGGCTTCATCGTGGCGACGCCGACTGGCAACGGCATCGACGTCTTCACCTACGTCATTCCGAACTCCGCCGGGCCATTTCGCCCGACCGCGGCCTATGTTCGCCCGTTTCTGGCCGGCGCGAAGGCCGTTCAGCTTCCGGCCGAATATGTCGCCGAGCTTGAGGCGACGGTGCAGGCAGCGGTGCTGCCGGAAGAGGAGTAGAGCGGGACGAGACGCAGCTTATCCGAAGCGATACTGAATGCCGAAGCCACCGCGGGGGTAGGTCCAGGCTATGTTGTCGAACTCATTGCAGACGATGCGGCAGGTGCCGCATTCGACGCAGCCTTCGTAGGAGAAGATCACGCGGCCATCCGGCTGCGGCGCGTAGCAGGCGGCCGGACAGCAGTTGATGCACTGCTGGCGCTCACACTGGAGGCAGGTATCGTGGTCGATGATGTAGATATGCGCGCGGTTCGGATCGACGTTATAACTGTCGATCGCCAGCTTCCGTTCGAGTCCCGCGCGATCCTTGATCGGATCCTTGTAGACGACCATCGTGCTTCCTAACGCTGCGCCTTGTCGTGCGAACGACGCGATCATTAGTCTACCAAGAGAGGATGACGCTGTGACCGAGTCGCTGCGAGTCGTACTCATCACCGATGCCGATGAGCAAATTCCGCCTGCTTTCGATCAGCTGATGCGCGCGCACGGGCACCGGCTGGTCGGCGTCGTCACCGGACCAGGGTCGAAGAGCCGACCGTTAACCACCTATGTCGATATCGTACGTCACACACCACCGGGCATCGACATCATCGTCACGTCCCACCCGAAACGGCTGGCGCGCATGCTCGAGCCGCTCAAGCCCGATCTGATTTGGGTACTCGGCTTTCTGCAGATCCTGCCGCAGGATCTGCTCGATCTGCCGCGGCTCGGCACGATCAACACGCACGGCGGCATTTTGCCCAAATATCGCGGGCCGAATCCGCCCGGCTGGGTTTTCCGCAACGATGAAGGGGAAATCGGTTGGACCGTACACCGCATGACCGCCGGCATCGACGAAGGGCCAATCCTCGCCACCGCAACCTTGCCCTATGGCGATGACGACGACTTTGATTCGCTCATGCCACAGTGGATCGGGCTGCTCCCCGGCGTCATCGGCAAGGCGTTGCCACGCATCATCGCGGGGGACCCGGGCGATCCGCAAGATGAACGTCTGGTCGGTTATGCGCCGCTCTTCGATGAAAGCTGGCGTGAGATCGACTGGGCGCAACCGGCGCGAAGTATCCATAACAAGGTCCGCAGCTTGATGAGCACACGTGGCGAGGAAGGTGGTGCGTTCGGTGAGATCGCCGGGAAGCGTTACCTCATCTTCAAGACACATCTCGTTGAAGGCATTACCGGCGAAGATGTGCAGCCCGGGACGCTCATCGATCGACGAACGGATCGGCTGACGATCCAATGCAGCGATGGGCCGCTGGAAATATTGAAATGGGAATCGGCTGAATAGGCGATCGACATGCGGCAAGGAGCGCCAACATGAGCGGTCTACTCGAAGGCAAAGTGGCGCTCGTGACGGGCGCGGCGGCGGGCATCGGACGCGCATCGGCGCTGGCGTTCGCGGCGGCTGGGGCGCGGGTCGTCGTCGCCGATATCGACGCGGAGGGTAGCACTGCAACGGTACAGGCGATCACGCAGTCGGGTGGAGAGGCGCTCTTCGTGCGGGTCGACGTGACGAAGGCGCCGGACGTGACCGCGCTCGTTGCCCGCACGGTCGAGCATTTCGGGCGGCTCGACTGCGCCCATAACAATGCGGGAATGCTCGGCACAGTCGCGCCGCTCATCGACTCACCAGACGACAACTTCGATCGGGTCATGGACGTGAACGTGAAGGGCGTCTGGCTCTGTCTGAAGGCGGAAATTCGCCAGATGCTCGCGCAGGGAGGCGGCGCCATCGTCAACACTGCCTCGTCGGCCGGCGTCAAAGGGAGTCCGACACTGCCTGCCTACTCGGCGAGCAAGCACGCCGTCGTCGGACTGACCAAGTCGGTCGCGCTCGCCTACGCACGCGACGGCATTCGCATCAACGCCGTCTGCCCCGGCTACGTCGACACCGATCTGCTCGATCGGCTCTTCGCCGGTGAGCCGGAGCGGAAAGAGAGCGAACGACGCGGCACGCTGCTCGGGCGTTTCGGCAGCGCCGAAGAGATCGCCGCCACCGTCGTCTGGCTCTGCTCCGACGCCGCCGCCCTCATGACCGCCCATGCGTTGCCGGTCGGGACGGTGGTGTGAGGGAGGAATCCGTCTCCTCTCCTACCGCCCAACTAACTCTTTGACGGTGGCGAACGAAAACCCCTTATCGCGGAGGTCACGGATGATCTGGGGAAGGGCGTCAACATCCTTGTTGCCGCCTGCTTTGGTGATGTTGAAGAGGATGATGTCGCCCGGCTCCGCCTTGTTGGCGGAGGCAACCATATCGGCGACCGTGCGCCCTTCGGCCCAACTTTCCGTGTCGATCGACCAGAGGACACTGACACTATAACCTGCCTTGGCCGCGGCATCGGCCACGGCGGTGCTGTCGCCGGTGTCGGTATCGCCGTAGGGCGGCCGGTAGTAGGGGGCCATGTCGATACCGGTGATCTGCTTGATGACCTGAGCGTCGCGCGTGAGTTCGTCGACGATCTGGGTAGTGCTGAGCGGACCGCTCTGGGTGCTCTCGCCGGTGAATGATTGGTAATCGTAGGTCGCATTGATTAGCTGGTGGCCGCCCGCGACGATCTCCTTGACCAGGTCGGGATTCGCTACCGCCCAGTCGCCGCGAAACCCGAAGGTCGCATGGATATTCGCCTGCTTCAGCGTCGCCAGAATGGCGCGCAGCTTAGCCGGTGTCTCGTCGTTGGTGGCCAACGAAAAAGTAAGCGCAATCGCGTGTTTGTCGGTCGTGACCTGGCGCACGGTCAGTGGCGTCTGCGTCGAGGGGGTAGGCGTAACGGTCGCGGTCGCGGTTGGCGGCGCGGGCGGTGTTACGGACGGCGTCGCGGACGGCGTCGAGACCGGAGAGGCGGTCGGCGTGGCCGCGGCGACGATGCCGGCTCCGTTTGTGGCGCTGCCGGTCGGGCGCTCCTGCGCATTGGTGTCGTTCCCATTGCTACCGGCGAGACGCAGCATGAAGATGGTACCGATCAGCACGACGGCGAGAACCGCGGCGAGGCCGCTCAGGAGCGTGAAGGGACGATACCCGCCGCTCGCGAGACGGTTGAAATTGGCGGTCGCGGACAGCGGTTCCCCGTGGGCCGGAGTCGCCACGACCAGAAATTGCACCGGAATGCCATCCGTGCGACGGCGCCGATCACGAACGCTCAGCACGATGGTGCGCGACCGCCCCGGTTCGACCGTCACGATGTCGGCATTGAAGCGATAGCTCAGGAGATGTTCGGGGTCGCTTGCAGCCAGCGTGTAATGCGCGGTCGTGCCACCTTCATTAAAAAGATCAAGTTGATATTCGCGCTGGGCACCACTCGACGCGCCCATCTGCCGAATCGTGAGTGGACCCGGCCGTTGCGGCAGGATAACGGCGGCCGCGAACGCGGTATCGTTCACTGCTTCGCTCAAGGCCGCATGGGCCAGAATGCGGAGTCGGTATTCGCCCGGCACGATTCGACTGTCGCGATCGAGGCTGACAGCGAGCGACACCAACTCCTGCTGCTCGGCATCGAGCCGCACACGTCGCGGTACTTCTTCGGTCTGCACCACCGGCGACGGTTCGATCGCAACCAGGAACTCGTCGGCCGCGCTGCCCGCGTTCTCTACCGTCACGCGCAGCTGACGCGTTTCACCCGGCGCCAGCGCCACGCGATGATCCCGCGCGATCAGCCGCACCGCCGCGCGCGGCACGTATTGCCTTGCCAGCGGCGGCAGCGCCGTGCTCGCCGCATCCTGCACCGAACCGGACAAGCTGAGCGTTCGCAGCGCGATACCGAGCTTGGCGGCGCTGCCGTAGCGATCGTCCGGCCGCTCCGCCAGGCAACGCAGGATCACTTCTTCCAACGGACGCGACAGTTCCGGCTTCAGATCGCGCGGCGCGGGTGGGCCGGACTGGTCGCCATCGACACCGAACGGCAAGCGGCCAGTCGCCAGTTGATAGAGCACGACCCCGAGCGCGTACACGTCGCTTCGCTCGTCCGGCTCCTCACCCCGGCGCTGCTCCGGCGAGCGATAGGCGCGCGAGCCGCTCGTCGTGGCGTCACCCAGCGCGAACAGCCCGAGATCGCCGATCTTGAGCTGTTGCGTGCCATCGTTCGACGTCAGCAACAGGTTATTCGGCGTGATGTCACCGTGGATGAATCCCTGATTGTGGGCATATTCGAGCCCGTCGGTCGCCTGATCGATCAGCGCGAGGCTCGTTTCGAGCGGTACCGAATCGCCCGATCCCGCCGCTTCGCGCACCAGCCGGCCGATCGAACCCGCGTCACAATACTCCATCGCCAGATAGAGCAGGCCATCCGCCTCAGCAGCGTCGAAGACCTCGACCAGAAACGGATTCCGAAGGGCGATTAGCCGGTTTGCCTGCCGCAACAACTGGTCACGAAAGGTTGGATCGGCAGAGAATTGTTCGTGGAAAATCTTGAGCGCCGCCGGACGCTCGAGCGCGAGGTTCGTGGCACGATAGACGCGGCCGAGGCGGCCGGAGCCGAGCAGCGCCTCGATGCGATAATTGCCGAGCGTCCGGCCAAGTATCTCCATCTCGTGGCGTCGCCTCCAGGTGTCAGTCTGACCGGAATATCGTCCCGCGCTTCGATTATCCCAACCTGCGACACGCGGCGCAAACGACGTGCACGGCGACAGGTTGAGAGAATCGGTGCGAAAATTGGCGAAACGATCACGAAGACGGACGCCTCTAATAAGCAGAGAAAGGACGCGTCGTTGACGAACGAATTGAGCGAGATCCGGGCCTGGCTGGAGGAATTTGCCGCCGCCGTTCGCGCCGTCGACTACGAGCACGGGCGTGCGATGTTCGCGCCGGAAGTCGTGGGGTTCGGCACCTATGCCGGGATGATCGCCGGTCTCGATCCCCTGATCGCCGGACAATGGCGCAATATCTGGGGAGTCACGCGCGGATTCACCTTCCGGCTGGATGATCTGCATGCGGGCACCGCGGGTGACCAGGCCTGGGTCGCCGTACCGTGGGATTCCGAGGGCCAGCACGCTAACGGCGAGTGGTATCCCCGACCAGGCCGCGCGACGATCGTGCTGGAGCGACGAGACGGGCGCTGGCTCGCCCTGCACACACACATGTCGCTCTACCCGCCACCAAGTACAGCGGAAGGTTAAGATTGAAGACTGCGGTAAAAGTCGCAACTGGACAGGTTCGCGATGAGCGACTGCCCGTTGACGACCGCGCGAAAACGAATTCGCTCGGGCG
>CALAGB010000199.1 GCA_937891245.1 uncultured Thermomicrobiales bacterium
TGCGGCAGGCCAATTCTGGCTAAGGGTCTTTGCCGGAAGCATTATCTTCGAAACCGGAAGCACGGGACGACGGACAAGACGAATGCTGTCCGCGTTATCGCGGTTGGCGATATTTTCGGCGCACTTACTACTGTCAGCAAGATCGCCGCTTCCGCGCGGTCAAAATGGATCTGTCGATGTGAATGCGGAAAAACTGTCGAAGTATTCTCCGACAACTTAGTGCGCGGGCATTCCGCTTCTTGTGGATGCCGGGCAGCCAGTATCCACACGACCCATGGGAAGAGCAGGACCAAGGAATACCGGGCTTGGCTCGGCATGCGAACGCGATGCACCCTGCCAAACACGCCATATTTTAAGCATTATGGCGGGAGGGGCATTAAGGTATGCGAGAGGTGGGACTCGTTTGATCTTTTTCTAGCGGATATGGGGCCTCGCCCGACACCGCATCATAGTATCGACCGCATCGACGTAAATGGTAATTACGAGCCCACCAACTGCCGATGGGTCGATAAAACGGTTCAATCGCGCAACACCAGGCGTCAGCACTATGTCACGGTGGGTGGCGAGCGCGTCACCTTGGCGGAGGCGGTTGAAGGCACGAAGCTGAATTACAGTACGGTTCTCCACCGCATTTTGCGTGGATGGGAACCGGAAACGGCGATTCAGACGCCCGCGCGCGGGAGTTTGAAATAATGGCGCGCTCTACAAACGAATGGATCGGCAAGACCGACGACACGCCAGTCCCGCCAAGGGTGCGGCACCGCGTGTTCAAGGCGAAGGGTGAGCGCTGCCATCGCTGCACTCGCCTGATCGATGCCGCCGCCGGCGAAGCATGGACCTGCGAGCATCTGATCGCCCTCATTAATGGCGGTGAGAACCGGGAGCGCAATCTCGACGTCACCTGCTCTTGGTGTTTGCCGATCAAAAATGCCGCTGACGTTGCGGAGAAGTCGCGTGTCTATCGCAAGGCTGCAAAGAACATTGGCATCCGCAAGCCATCGCGGATGAAGGGTCAAGGCTTCCGCAAGCCTCCGGGACAACACAGCGCCACGCGGCCAATCGTCAGGAAATCAGACGGAGAGAATAGTCATGTCTGAGCGCGGCAAAATCGATGACGGCGGGGCGGCGTTAAAGATCCGCTTACGAGATCGACGCGGTTACTCGCGCGAGGCCGGAGGCTACACCGGCTGGTCAGAATACCAGCTTGTGCGCGGCCGAAAGATCATCGGTCGATACGAAACGCTCAAGGCCGCAGAAGCCGCCCTCATCGCCGCCAGCAAGAGCGAGGTGGATCATGAGTAAGCCCTCAACGCCAAGCGCCTGCCTTGCCGGAAAATTCTATTGGCCGAGTGACGAATACAGTGTGCCGGCCGACAATCTCTGCTGGAACAGCGCACCTTCGCCAAATGCCGACTTCTACTGCGTTCGCGAACTTAATCATCCGGGCAAGTGCCAGTTTCATTGGAGCCCGAGCATCCGCGATCATTCGCACCGGAGGGAGCGCGCTCATGGCTGAGAGCAAGATGCCTGCGAAGCGCGTAATGTTCTGTTGCGAGTCTTGCGCCGACAACTACCCGGAAGGCTGCGGGTACTTCGACCGCGATGATCTCCGCGTCATGCCGAACGGTAAGTGGCTGTGCGATGGGTGCTTCACCGATTGCGATGCTTACGATTACGGCTTCCGCGATCTCGACGAAGACGAAGAGATGGCCAAGCCGGACTGGCGCGACCTACCTGTTCCACCTGCCCTTGTCCCCGCCGACCTCGTCGAGCCTCTGGTAGAGGCGCTGCGCAGTGCTCAACGCATTATTGAACGCGACTTCCCCAACGGTCAGTTAGCGATGGACATTCACGCCGCCCTCTCATCCTGGGAGGCCGGGCAATGAGCGGTCTTTCCTCACTCATCGAGCGCGTAGAGGCCGCGACGGGGCCGGATCGGGAGCTAGATGCCGACATAGCCGAGCATGGGTACGGTTGGAAACTCGCGCATATCGGCGCGGATTATGACGGCAACAATGCTTGCGACATACTAACGCCAGATGGCAGGCTAATCGAAGGCTTTGCTTATCCTCATCGTGGGGTGATCCATCGCGCTTACCACTGCGAGAAGTACACGCGCGATTGCAGCGACCCAGCATTCCCGCGTGACGCCGTCCGCAAGCAGTTGGCCGCAGCTCTCGCCGCCATCCTCCGCGCCCGACAGGCTGCCGATACGGAGGGGCAATCATGACCAAGAGAGACGAACTGATTGCGCTGGGCGGGGTTGGGGCGAAGGTGCGGGAGTTGGAGTGGGTTGAAATGCCTGACCGAGACCCAGAGTCGGCATCTTGGATAGCTGAAACCGATCTTGGTAGGAGCTATCGTGTTTTTGCGGCGTGGTGGGGCGCGCAGAACAAATACGGTTATGTATTTGATGGGTTTTACCATACGGAGAATGAAGCCAAAGCCGCAGCGCAGGCCGATTACGAGCGCCGCGTCCTATCCGCCCTTGAAGCGCCTGCGGCCGGTGACGGTGAGCCTGTGGCGGATTGGCGCGCCGACCCTACGTCAGACGAGCACTGGAATGCCGGCTGCGATTTCGCGATGGAGCAGCTTTGCAAAGCCCTCGGCGTTGATCCTGCGACCGTAAATTGGGACGCCGCAACCGAAACTGTCGATGGCGACGTGCAGTCTGTCATTTGGAACATTCTACGCACTCGCATGGGTGAGGATTGGAGCCCGGATACCGCCTCGCCGGCAGAGGCCGCGATGCGCTGGCGTCACAAGAAGCGTGGTTCAACCTACACCGAGGTTGGCATCGGTAGAATGCAGGCGGCCAGCTGGGTCGACCTTAACAACGACAACGAACACAAGGTCGATATGCGCGAAGTTGCGATCTACCGCGCCGATAGCGACGGTACGCTTTGGGTGCGCCCGCGCGAAGAAATTGAGGGCGGTCGGTTCGAAGCCCTCACCGCGCCCGGCGCGACGACGAAATCTGACGGCGGCGAACAGCCTCCGCGTGTCGGCATTGATTGGCAGTTGAGCGACGACGCAAAGGCGCGCATCGCAGAGATCGATGCCGCGATTGTTCGCCCCGGTGACTCGCGTCTCAACCAGATTATCGGCGGACCTTCCCCGGTCCCGTTCAGCAACTACGGCGAATACACGCCGGTCACTGTGCGCGGCTCGACGTCAGACCCTTCATCCACCCGCAGCGAGGTGACGGCTCTTGTTGATCGGGAGTGGCAATCGCTCCTTGATAAGGATGATCGCACGTCGCCGGAAGAATACTCCGACATGTGCCTCATCACTCGCGAGGAACTTCATGGAATTGTCAACACCGCCCTGCTCGAAACGCACGAGATCAGGAGGAAATGATGGGCAGTAAAACGAACCCTGGAATCTATGACTGCTACAGCAACGCGCTGCCAGACGAACCTATGTTCATCCTGCTCGCGCGTGATCCGGACGCTCCGTCATTGATAGAGTGGTGGGCTGACAATCGCGAAAGCGCTATTGACCAGAAACTGCGGCCGGAAAGTGATCGTGCTATGGTCGCTGAGGCGCGAAAGTGCGCCAAGGATATGCGCACATGGCGCTCAACGAACGATGGAAAGTGGAGGTCATCACGCCCATGACGACGCCGAAAGAAGCGCTGCGTCCGTTCGCCGCTTGCGTCTTTAACGACAACGGCGACGTGACGATTGATACCTCGCATCTTCGAACCCAGGACTACATGCGCGCCAAGTCCGCCATCGCCTCTCTCCAAGGCGAAGATGCGGTCGAGAGGGTGAAGGCCCTTGCACATCGGTTCTGGAGCATCCATCCGAGCACAATCGCAGCCATGAACCTCACTCGCGAGGAGTTCTACACCCGCGAAATGATGGCGCTTCTCGCCACCGGCCTTGTGCCCGACGAAGCGGCGGTCAGGGCAGACGAGCGGGAGAAGATCAAAGACCTGTCGTGCGAGAGCCTGATTGTTATGTCGGACGGCTATCTCAACAATCCGGCGGACGACAACGTTAGAGTAGCACTCTCGAATGCTGCCGTCCTCATCTTCGGAAAAGAGCGGGCATTGCGTATCCGCGCCGCCATTCGGTCGGGAGGCGGGGAATGATGGAGACTGGTTGGTACGTCGATCAACTAGGTCGCCGTTGGCATTGCGTGGTTCGTGAACACAACGTCGTTTGCCACTCGACTGATGGGAGCTACACCTGCGCATTTCATCAGACGTTCAAGGCGTGGGGCTGGAAGCCAGAGCCCGCCGGCCGCGCCGCGCTTGAGCAGGAAGGGAAATAGGGGATGGCTGATATCGAGCATCGATGGGCTCAAATCAACGGATATCCTGGATATGAAATTTCCGACGCGGGTGTTGTCCGCCACGGAGCTCGCATCCTCAAACAATCAACGGATCGGTACGGGTATCAACGTATATTTCTCCGCTTCAACGGAAAGCCAAAGCTACTAACAATACACAGGCTTGTCGCCTTGCATTTTGTAGGCGATTGCCCGGATGGATTCGCCTGCGCGCACTTAGATGGGAACAAAAAGAACAATAGCTGGAAGAATCTGGCCTTCGTTACCACTGCCGAAAATAATCGGCATATGCGCTTGCATGGGACGCAAGCTCGCGGTGAGAAGCATGGCCAGACAAGGCTGACAGAACGCGATGTAGTCGCGATCAGAAATAGCTACGTTCGCAAATCAAAGATGAACAACTCATATGTTCTGGCGCGCCGGTATGGCGTCGATGCAAAAACCATAATGTGCATCGTGTCTGGAAGGACATGGGGCCACCTCCGCGCCGCCCGCCAACTGAATGAGGATTTGAAGTGAGCAACGTAACAGATTTCCCGGCTCGCGATCTGATCGATGAAATGACCGGCCCCGAACAGCGCGGTAATGCTGTCATCATTGACGGGCGCCTCGTGCCAAACCTAACTATGCGTGATCGTGGGTCGGAGATCGAATTCGTTCTGGACGGCCGGTTCTCATACTCATTTCCGCGCGATATTGCGTGGCTGGCTGCATCATTCGCGTTCTGCTCCATGGCCGTCGGCGCTGGCTTTGCCCATCCATCTGCCATGCACTTCACACAGCGCGCGTTTGCCCCGGAGTGCGTGAAACTTGGAGCGCTGCCATGACCCTCCTCCCAACACCGCTGGAAGAAGCGGCGAAGGCGATGCACAGCACTGAGCCGTGGTCATCTTTTTGGTCAACTGACGACGCGCGGCTACTAGCCAACGCCGCGATCACGGCCTACCTCGCACAGGCAGAAAAAGAAGGTTGGGTGTTGGTGCCACGCGATCCTTCTCCGAACATGCGTTTTGCTGGTGCCGATTACTTGCTATCGCAGAAACGGTTTGTGACCGCCAGCGACATGTGGCCGACATGGAAGGTAATGCTCGCAGCAGCGCAGAACGGGGGTGAGTGATGCAGCCCGACGAACTGATTTCCGAATACCGCGACGCCTATATCGCCGCAAACGGGAAGGAGCCGCCACCAATTCACTACTTCAACGGGTGGTTCATTTTCGAGTATGGCTGCGTTCCAATCAGGTACCGGAAACGACCTTTCGAAATGATGCGAGATCGATTGCGCGCGAGGTTTACCGATGCAAGTAACTGACGCAATGGTCGCGAAGGCGGCAGAGTCGGATGCCGCATTCGACGGGCGGACATGGCTTGCCATGCCGAAGTCGGAACGCGAGCGATACATGGAGCGGTCGCGACGTTCTCTCACCGCCGCGCTGGCAGAGATGTGGAGGCGAGTGAACACTAAGACATACCGGGAAGGCTTTGGCGCACGGCTAGCCGGCAGACAGATCCACGAGAATCCTTACGCCACTTTCACCGTTGCACATTCGAACTGGCAGTCTGGATGGGTCGATCAGAACCACCACCTAACCGGGCGCGATGTAGCACTCGAAAGCATCGGCTGGTTTGGCCGCCCCTCCCACGGTGCTGCCGATGAGTAGGACGGGGACAGATCGCGACAATGACCCGGTGACGCTTGCCGACGCCGCGACACACTTCGGCTTGTCGAAGGGTGTATTGAAGGCAGACGGCCTG
>CALAGB010000200.1 GCA_937891245.1 uncultured Thermomicrobiales bacterium
GACCCGGCCACCGTCGCTCCCATGGTCGCCTATTTGGCAACCGACGACGCGGCGCACATCAACGGCCACTTCTTCGGCGTGCGTGGCACGACGATCCAGCTCTCCTCCCATTGGGAGATGGCTGGTGTATTGCAGGCGGAGAGGACCTGGACGCCGGAGGAGTTGATCCGGCTCTTCCCGGAAACGCTTGGTAAGACGATTGATCTACCGGAACCGGTGACGTTGCCCGGTTCCGACCGGCCCGTACGCGGGACTACCGTTATGCAAGCCGACCCGGCCTCCTGGACGAATCTGGCACCTGGGATCGATGTTTGGGCGCGATCGGCGTATTTCGACGCCAAGCAGTAGAGGGAGCGATAGATGGGCGTACTCGATGGCAAAGTGGCGCTGGTCACCGGCGCCGGGCGTGGAATCGGTCGCGGAGTCGCGCTCCTCATGGCGAAGGAAGGCGCGTCGGTCGTCGTCAACGATCTCGGAGTGAGCCTCGACGGCGAAGGCGTCGATACGGGGCCGGCCGCGACCGTCGTCGAAGAGATCAAAGCAGCCGGTGGTCAGGCGGTCGCGAATACGGACTCGGTTTCGGATTATCACGCTGCCGAAGGGATGCTCCAGCAAGCCGTCGATACCTTCGGCAAGATCGACATCGTCGTCAACGTCGCCGGTATCCTGCGCGACCGGATGATCTTCAATATGAGCGAGGACGAGTGGAAAGCGGTTCTCGCGGTTCATCTCAAGGGCAATTTCAACGTCTGCCGCTGGGCGTCGGTGCGTTTTCGCGAACAGCGGTCGGGACGCATGATCAATTTCTCGTCGACGTCAGCCTTCGGCGCACCGGGACAGCCGAACTACGGCGCGGCCAAAGCTGGGATCATCGGCCTCACGCTGAGTTGCGCCGCCGGACTCTCGCGTTACAACGTGACCGCCAATGCAATTCTGCCGACCGGGCATACGCGGATGATCGACTCAATCCCGCGCGCTCGTGAGGCGGTGGCCGATACCGGCAAGCTACCGAGCGAGTTGGCGGTCGGCACCGAGCGCGATCCGGCGAACGTCGCGCCGCTCATCGTCTTCCTCGCCAGCGATGCCGCCCAATCGGTTAATGGGCACATCTTCGGGTCGTTCGGCTACAACGTCGCGCTCATGTCGCAGCCGAAGATCATCAAGACGCTGCGCTCGGATCATCGCTTGAGCGTCGACGAGCTGTCGCAATACATCCCGCAGGCCTTTGGACCCGAGTTGGCGTCGATCAAGAACGAGAGCGGCTTCGGCAGCAAAATCGCCGAGATTCCAGACGGTCAGTGGGTCGACGTCGGCGACGGTCTTCGCTTCTGGGGCACCAAGCTCGAACCCTACGGAGAACTGGTCTGGTAGGCATCGCCACCAGAAACGGAAGGGACGCAAACGCGTGAGTATATCGGGAAAAACCGCCATCGTCGGCGTGGCGGAATCGGACCAGATCGGGCGCGTGCCCGATAAACCGGCGTTGATGCTGCACGCTGAGGCAGCACGATCGGCGCTGGCTGAGGCCGGTTTGACTAAGGACGATGTTGACGGGCTCTTCACGGCCGGCGTTTCGACGCTCGAACTCGGAGAATATCTCGGCATCGAACCGAACGTCACTGACAATACCTCTGTCGGCGGTTCATCGTTCGTCATCCACGTCGCGCACGCCGCGACCGCGATTGCCACGGGCCGCTGCGAGGTCGCGCTCGTGACCCACGGTGAAAGTGGGCGCTCGCGCGTCGGCATGCCGCGCCGCTCAAACGATCCGGATTCGTTGCGCGGCCAGTTCGAAGCGCCGTACGGACTGCCCCAGCCGGTCGGCGCCTATGCGATGGCCTGCTCGCGGCATATGTATGAGTACGGCACGACCCACGAACAACTCGCCGAAATCGCCGTCGCCACACGCAAGTGGGCAATGCTTAATCCGAAGGCGATGATGCGTGATCCGATCACGATCGACGACGTGCTTAACTCGCGACCGATCTGCTGGCCGTTCAATCTGCTCGATTGCTGTCTGGTGACCGACGCTGGTGGTGCCTATGTCATGACCAGCGTTGAACGTGCGAGGTCGCTCAAACAGACGCCAGTCATCGTGATGGGCGTCGGCGAAGGTCACGATCACGCGATGATCTCGCAGATGCCAAGCTACACCAGCTTTGCTGCCAGGCATTCGGGTCGTCGCGCCTTCGAGATGGCCGGCGTCAAGCATGATGACATCGACCTCGCCATGATCTATGAGATCGGAAGAGCACACGTCTGAA
>CALAGB010000201.1 GCA_937891245.1 uncultured Thermomicrobiales bacterium
GAACTGGATAATTGTCGCCGCGATAAGGAGAAATGGTCCGAGCACCAGCGGGTCTATGTGCAATGGCAGATACATCAGCGCCATCATCGCCAGGCCGACCGCCAGGCTGACCAGCGACTTACGCTTCATCTCGTCGAGCTCGCGTTGCCGCTGCAGCTCGTGCCGGTCAACCGGCTCCGCGACAGGCGCAAGCGATGCCGACATCGTGGCCGGTTCAGCCGCAATCACCTCCCGTGACGCGCCAACGCGATATCCCGCCTTCTCGACGGCGTTTCGAAGCTGGTCAAGTCCAACGGCCGGGCTGTCGAAGATGACCCGCGCTTGCTCGGTCGCGAGATTTACGCTTGCTTCCTGAACACCGGGAACCTTCGCCAGCGACTTCTCGACTCGTCGTACACACGAGGCGCAGGTCATCCCCTCGATCGGCAGCATTGCTTCGACTGGTCCGGGCTCTGTCGCCGGCTGAGCAGTGTTCGAAGTCGTTGGCAGGTTTCTCTCCGGCATCGAGCCGACACTGTAACCCGCCTTCTCGACCGACCCACGAAGCTGATCGAAGGTGACAACGGCGGGATCGTAGTTGACCTTTGCCTTTTCCGTGGCCAGGTTCACGCTCGCGTCACATACCCCCGGAACCTTCGCCAGCGACTTCTCGACACGCCGCACGCAGGAAGCACAGGTCATCCCGATCACCGGGAAGGTAATCTCCTCCGTCGTCGCTTCTGATTTCGCTACCTGATCCATGACCGCCGCGGATCGGCCTACGTCGTTACCCATCTTGTCCTATCCTCGGACGCGCAAAAGACATTGCCTGTCAACATATGAGCGATTAAACGCGGCTCGAAGTGCCTAACGGTGCATCGCCTTGCCAAGCACAACCATCAGTTCGCTGATCGCTTCATCGCCACGTTGATCCCGAATTGCATCGGTCACGCAGCCACGAATATGTTCCTCGAGCACTTGCTGGGAGACTTTCTCCGCTGCCGCAGTGATCGCCTGGATCTGGGTGACGATATCGAGGCAATAACGGCCCTCTTCCACCATCCGTTGCACGCCGCGAACCTGCCCCTCGATCCGGCGCAACCGCGAGATCAACGCATCCTGTTGATAGCTGAAGCGTTGGGCTTCGCTGGCTGGCGTGGCGACGAGATCAGTAATCGGCTCAGACATATTTCGTCACTCCTTGATCTATACCCTCCGGGGGTATCGAACTAAACTATATGCCCTGAAGAGGTATGCGTCAAGAGTAGGGTGGTTCAGACGATACGTCCAATGAGCAACTGCGCTCCAAGCCCGAGCCCTATAGTGAACACGAAGGCGGTCATCCACACGATCGCCGTTGGCCGACTGGCGCGAGGCACGCTTTGCGCTGGCTGATACATCGGTATGATGATCCGCAAATAGACTGCGAGCGAGAGGACGCTATTCAGGATCCCGATGATCGCCAGCCAGATGTAACCTCCATCGATTACGGAGCCAAACAGGAGGAGTTTCCCAACGAAGCCTGCCAGAGGTGGTACGCCTACGAGCGACAGGAGGAAGATGACCATCGCGCCACCGGTCCAGGGCGCCGTGCGACCGATGCCGACGAACGCCGTGAGATCCCGACTAATCCGAGCGCCGATCGCAAAGGCTCCGAGATTCATTGCGGCGTAAGCGGCGGCAAAGACGACGAGCGCGCTGATGGCGAGATCACTCTGCCCGATGGCCGTCACCGCGAGCAGGAAGTAGCCGGCTTGAGCGATCGACGAGTAGGCCAACAAGCGAACCATGTTGGTTTGTGACAACGCCGCGAGATTACCATAGGTCATCGACACGGCTGCGAGCGGAGCGACCACGAGGGGCCAGTCGGCGACATGAGCCGGCAGGCTCCCCACGACCTGAGCAAGCGCGAACACTGCGCCGATCTTGGGGACCACCGAGAGGAATGCGGCGACCGCTATCGGCGCACCATCGTAGGCGTCCGGTGCCCAAAAGTGGAACGGAGCGATCGCACCTTTATAGCCGAGACCCACGAGCACCGCGATCAGACCGGCAATCGCGGCAAGTGAATTGCCCTGCAGGCGCCCGAGCGTGGCGAGCAACGTCGAGCCGGTCGCTCCGAACCAGAAGGTCAACCCGAATATCATGATCGCCCCGGTCACCGACCCGAACACGAAATACTTCATCGCGGCCTCAGTGGCACGATCGTCTCGTGGATATGCGACGAGAGCGAATGAGCCGAGGCTGCTGAGCAGGAGACCCAAGACAAGGAACATTAAGTCCCCCGCACCGGCCAGTATGAGGGGACCTAACGTAGTAAACGCGAGCAGACTGTAGACGGTACCTTCACGGTCAGTTCCGCGCACTTCAGGCCAGACGAGCAGGATAGTTAGCGCCGTCGATGGGAGCAGGATGAGCTTGGCCCAGGTGCTGAGCGTGTCGACCCGCAGCGTCCCCATGAACACCGTGGTCTCTTGTCCGAGCAGTGGCAGCGTCAAACCAGTGGCAATGAGCAGACCGACGATGGACAGAATCAGTGCCCAACGCGGGCGACGAAGCATCTCGGCCACGAGCGCAGCGACCGCAGTCAACAAGGTCGCGATCTCCGGCAAGAGAAGACTCAGGTCGCGACCGATCTGCATCTGCATCGGTATATCGCTCATGAGGCGATCAACTCTACGGTTCGATGAATGACGTCAAGCAGTGCACGCGGCGCGACGCCTAGCATGACGATGAGAACGAGAAGCGGGACAATCGTCCACGCTTCACGGTGGCCGAGATCAGGCAAGTGAACCCAGCGTTCTGGTACGACGCCAAAGAATGTCGCCTGAATGGCCCGCAGATAGAGGCCGGCAGTAATCACGATCCCGACGACGGTAATTGCTGCGGCGATCGGCCAAACCTGGAACGTGCCCAGGAAGATTTGAAACTCAGCTGGGAAATGCGCGAGGCCTGGTAGGCCGAGTGAGGCGAAGGCGGCCAGGATAAACGACCAACCCAAGATCGGGGTGACGCGCAGGAGTCCGCCAAAGGCGCCCATCTCGCGTGTTACGGTTCGATCCTGGAGCATTCCGACCAGCAAGAAGAGGGCGCCGGTGACGACCCCGTGAGAGATCATCTGGAGTACCGCTCCATCGATCGCAAGCGTGCGTGCGCGTGGATCAACGGCCGCAGCGGCGGCGGCCACGCCAAGGACGACGTAGCCCATGTGGTTCACGCTCGTATAGGCCACCATGCGCTTGAGATCGTTCTGAGCTAAAGCGACGAGGGCCCCGTAAAGCGCCGAGAAGACCGCGATCACGGCGACTGCTGGTGCAGCCTGGCGAAACGCGTCCGGTGTCATCTCGAGCGCGAAACGGATCAGGCCGTAGGTACCGAGTTTGAGCAGGACACCGGCAAGTACGACGCTGCCTGCGGTCGATGCCTCAACATGCGCGGCAGGGAGCCATGTATGGAACGGAAAGACCGGGATCTTGATCGCGAATGCGATGAGCAGGGCCACGAGGGTTAGCGTCGCTGCTAGACCGCTGAGCGGCGGGCTGGCGACGAGAGATCGGATGTCGAAGGTATGTGGGTTGCTCCCGAGATAGAGCGCCAGGATCGCGAGGAGAAGGGGTAAACTTCCGAGGAGCGTATAGAGGAAAAACGTCAAGGCGGCACGCTGGCGCCCCGCGTGCCCCCATCCATCGATGATGAAGTACATCGCCACCAGCGAGACTTCCCAAAAAACGTAAAAAAGCACCATATCGAGGGCCAAAAAGACGCCAAGGCAACTCGTCTCAAGGAGCAAGAACAAGGCGACATACGAACCTGGCCGCTCCGTCAGCGAGCTTGAAAAGATCAATGCCACGAGGAAGAGGAGCGCCGTCAGCATCGCGAGCGCCAGACTGATACCGTCGACTCCAACCCGGTAGCTGGCACCCAGCGACGGGATCCAGGCGACTTCGTCGACCTGCGAAAACGTCGACCCGACGCCGCGAAGCCAGACGCCGACCACTCCGAGCAGCGTCAGCGCTGTGATCACGATGCCGATTACGTACGCCGCGCGCGGCGTGAGTCGGCGGAGCCCGCTGAGGACGATCAGGGTCGCGGCGCCGACCAGCGGCAGGAACAGTGTCAGCGAGACCAGCGGAAACATGTGCCACCTTTCTACCCAAAAGCGACGAGCACCGCCAGCAGAATGGCGATTCCACCAACGGCGAACACGAGCTCCCGCGAGACGAAGCCGCTCTGGAGACGACGAGCGTACAGACCGAGTTGGCGGACCCCACGCGCCAACTCGGCAACGAGTTCCGCGATACCTCGATCATCGAAACGCGCCGCACGCCGGGCGACGGCGAGGCTGCCTCGACCGATCCCCATAACACCGGCGTTATCAAGCGCATCAACCGCGGACGCGACGCGAGCGATTCCGAGTGCTTTTCCGCCCAACACAAGAATCTGCTGCTGGATCCATTGGTCCAGCCGGTCCGCCAACCGCGCGAGCATGAGAGTCGGCCGCACGACGAGTTCGTCGAAGCCGCCGGCAATGCGGAAGCCTGCCTCTATTGTCCGCTGCGCCGGGCCAAACACTTGTTCGGTCGACAACACCCAGCCACTGAGCAGGCCGAGGAGTGCCGCGAGCAGCCCGAGCGTGAGTGCCAAGTCGCTCCGAGGGATCGATGATTGAACGAGGTGTCCGACAACCGGTACTGCGGCGCCGAGCGCGGCGGCCAGGATGGCGAGTCCAGCGAGACCAGTCCCCATCCACGTGAGCCCCTCGATCGATTGGCCGTTCCCGTTACCGTGCCACAGAAGATGGAGCGTGCGGGCTATGTATGCGCCGGTAAGCCCTGTGCCGGCGAGCGCGAGTGGGCCAAGTAACCAGGAGTTGTGGGCGGTCGTAAAGGTGGCCGCAATGATGGCATCTTTCGACCAAAAACCGGCCAGAGGAAAGACTCCGGCCAATGAGAGACCGGCGACAATGAAGCCGAAAAAGATCCGCCGGTGTTTCCGGCCGACGCCAACAAGCTTGGCAAAAGTAGTCGAGTCACGGGCGTGTTGAAAGACGCCAGCCCCGAGAAAGAGGGAGCCCTTCATCGAGGCGTGGACGATGAGCTGGATAAGCGCCGCCACCGGCGAACCGGCGCCAACCGCCATCAACATGAAGCCGACCTGGCTGGATGTCGACGAGGCCAGGAGCCGTTTGAGATCACGCTGCACCAGTGCCGTGGTTCCGGTAGTCAGCGCGGTTAGACCGCCGACCAGCCCGACGACGAGCATGACGTCGCTCGGCAACAAGGGCGCGGCGCGGATCAGGAGAATAACGCCGGCCGCGACCAATGTTGCAGAGTGGAGCAGCGCCGAAACCGGCGTCGGACCTACCATTGCGTCCTGCAACCAGCCTTGGAAAGGGACCTGCGCCGATTTGCCCATCGCCGCGACGAGCAACAGAAGGCCGGCGACGACCGCGGTCGTGCTGTTCACACCCACTGTTCCGCTGATCGCCGTCGTGCCGGTCCGGCTCACGAGGAGAAAGATCCCGATGTAAAGGCCGAGATCAGCAGCCCGCGTGGTGAGAAAGGCTCGGGTGGCTGCGGCGCCCACGGCAGGCCGCGTAAACCAGAACCCGATCAAG
>CALAGB010000202.1 GCA_937891245.1 uncultured Thermomicrobiales bacterium
TTTCCCTACACGACGCTCTTCCGATCTACGGGTTGTTCGGTCGAGGAGCGGTCGTGACGATCGATGAATTTCGGCTTCTGCATTCGCTTTACCTTTGATCGGTGACATGGAGCGGATCGTTCAACATCCGGCGGGCGGCCGTGGCCGACCCACCATCGCTGCCCAGTATCGGCCACCAAGATTTGATCCAGCTTAGAAGCACTTCAGGCCACGATTCGGACGCGACGGCTCTAATCGCTTCCTAATCTGGGGGCCGTAGATTCCAGAACAGAGGCGGCGACATGGAAACCCGCCTCATCTGAAAGGAGATCGTTGGATGTCTCGAATCTCGGCACTCTGGATTTCAGCCATTCTCACCCTGGCGTTCGTCCTGGTCGTCGGGACGATACTGCTCCGTCCCAGCTCGTCGCACTCAGTGGCGGCTCAGTCGCAACCGGCCACCACCGTGCTCGACGCCGGTGCCGGCCAGGTCGGCGTGTCGGAGCAATCGGTGACGGGCGAATACCAGAACGACCATCACGACGATTACGAACATTCCGAGCAGCACGAGGAGCATGACGATGACGACTAACGGATGGCAGGCTCGCTCCGGCCCACGCCGGACCAGCGGAAGTTTGGGAATCCCGGTCGCGCAATCGACAATGATCGACGCATCGACCCGCGAAGCACGGCTGAAGCGGCTCATCCTCGTCGGCGCGCTGGCAAGCTTCCTGAGTCTCTTCGGCCTGACGATCGCCCTCGACCATCAGTCAGCCGTCGTCGTTGGGCAGACAACGCAGCAGACGATTGCGCGAAACGACGACAATCCGGTCGTGACACGACCTCAGATACGGACGCGGACATCATGAGCCTGAACCTGCCGTCATATCGCCATACGTTTCGAAGCATGGGTTCGACCATTGAAATCCTGCTCGTCGGCCACGACGCGGCCGGGACAGACGCCATCGCCACCTTCGCGCTGGCGGAGACGCTGGCGGCGGAATGGGAACGCACCTTCAGTCGCTTCAGACCCGACAGCGAGATCAGTCGCCTCAATGGGCAGGCCGGACAACCAGTCGAGGTCTCGGAACGCCTGTATCGTGCGATCGAGATCGCGCTTGAGGGAACGCGGCTGAGCGGCGGTCTTTTCGACCCGACAATCTTGCCGGCGCTGATCGCCTCCGGCTACGACCGAACCTTCGATGCGATCGCGCAGGACGGCCCGGCACTGATCGACCACATATCGGTGCCGGGCGTGGCCGATATCCGGCTCGATTCCGAGCGATTCACCGTGACGCTGCCGCCGGAAACCCAGATCGATCTGAGCGGTGTCGTGAAGGGGCTGTACGCTGATCTTCTGGCCGGCTCTGGCCATTGGGCCGGTGGAGCGATCTCGGCTGGGGGTGATCTGCGCGTCTGGGGTGTGCCGCCGAACGGGGATGCCTGGCTCATCGGGGTCGAGGACGCGGATGAGCCGAGCCGTGATGCCGCCTACTTGCAGCTCAACTACGGCGCCGTCGCGACCTCGGGCATTAATCGTCGCGCCTGGCGCCGAGGCGGGGCGTTATGTCATCACCTCATCGATCCGCGGAGCGGTCTGCCGGCCGAAAGCGGGGTACGTACGGCGACCGCCGTCAGTACGACCGCCGTGCAGGCGGAGATCGCTGCGACCGCACTGGCGGTCGGTGGCTGGAAGCACCCGAGCGCCCGCGCGCTCATTCGACAGGCGATCGTCATACTGAATGATGGGCAGGTCATTAACCTGCGTGGCGCGATGGGGAGGCACGTCGATGTCGTCCAATGCTCGGGGACCGCGGCCGTCGCCGCCTGAGGGTGAGCGCGTCGCGAACGGAACCGCCCCCGCCGCCCTCATCGTAGTCGCGGCGGGGATCGCCGGGATGATCGCAGCCGCCATGCTCACCGGTGCGTCGTTGAGCCCACTCGTCTGGTATCTCGCGCGAGCCGCCGGCTTCACGCTTTACCTGCTGTTCTGGTTGTCAGTGGTGACCGGCCTTGGGCTAACGACCAAATTGTTGGATCTGGTCGGACGTCGAGACGAAATCTGGCTCATCCATCGCTTCGCGACCGAACTCGCCTTCGTCTTTCTGGCGCTGCACGTCATGGCATTGGCGCTCGATCCGAGTGTCGCATTGGGTGCGCTGGGCGTGCTCCTCCCCTTCACGTCTCAGATCCGGCAGCCGTGGACCGATATCGGGATTCTGGCGGGATGGGGCATGATCGGTCTGGCCTTGAGCTTCAGCCTGCGGCGACTTCTGCGCCAACGCGGCTGGCGCTTGCTGCACTACGCCGCGTTTCCGCTCTGGGGTATGGCGCTGGCGCACGGTATCGGCGCGGGTAGTGACAGCCATCATCTCTGGGCCATCCTTCTCTACCTGTCAACGACCGCCACCGTACTCTTCCTGTCGATTTACCGGCTGGTGAATGCCATCCTGGGACGGCGTTCGCCGGTTGCGTCGCCACGGAGCGCGGGAGCATCCTTGAAGCGCGAAAAGCGCGTCGAGCAGGGATGAGCATTCATGCGCTTGCTGGTCGTTGAGGATGAACGAAGGCTCGCTGAACTGATCGCCCGGCGCTTCCGGAGCGAGCATTATGAGGTCGATCTCGCCTATGAAGGTGACGACGGGCTGGTGCGTGCCCGGAGCGGCGGCTATGACGCGATCGTGCTCGACCGCATGCTGCCGGGGATCGACGGCATCGAGATCTGCCGGCGCTTGCGGTGCGCCAAGGTGGAGACGCCGATCTTGATGCTCACCGCGCGCCGCGAGTTGCAGGAGCGGGTCGAGGGGCTCGATGCCGGCGCCGACGATTACCTCGGCAAGCCGTTTGCCTTCTCCGAACTACTGGCTCGCGTTCGCGCGCTCACCCGGCGCGCCGAGCGACCGCTGCTCCCGAACGTATTACAGATCGCCGATCTTTCGCTCGATATGCAGCGTCACCGCGTCGAACTGGCGGGTGCGGAGGTTGAGCTGAGCCCGCGGGAGTTCGCGCTCCTCGAATACCTGATGCGCAACGCCGGGCAGGTCGTGACCCGCGAGCAGATTCTCGATCGCGTCTGGGGCTACGACGCGGAGCCCGAGGGCAATGTTATCGATCTCTATATCCACTACCTCCGGCGCAAGCTCGACGTCGCACGCCCGGAACCGCTGATCAAAACGGTTCGCGGCGTCGGCTACATGATTCGCGCGTAGGAGCCGGTAATGTTTCGCGGTGTCGGCCGCCGACTGGCGCTCTTCAACGCCCTGGTCGTCATCGTGATCATCGCCCTCACCGGGGTGGTGACTTACCTGCTGCTGCTGCATCAGCTCAGTGCCGAGGTCGATCACGCGCTCAAAGCCAGCGCCGAGCAGACGGTAAACGATGTGCGGGCGACGCAACCGAGCGCGACGACGACGTCAACCAACAGCTCCGACGACGAGCATAAGCATGAGCATGACGACGATGAGATTCTCGACTCCGGCGACACCATCGTCTTCGCCGTCGATGCGGGTGGGCAGATCATCTACAACCCTCGCGGTATCTCGGTGCACGGTATTCCCAATGCTGCCAGCCTCCAGCGCGCCCTGGACGGTGAGGATGACATCCGCTCGCTCAACCTGAGCGGCATCGGCGCGGTACGCGTGGCCAGCCTGCCGATCGAGCAAAATCACCAGGTTGTGGGTGCGGTGCAGGTGCTGCGCAGCTTGCACGAGCGCGACGCCGAACTCGCCACCGTACGCTGGATGACGCTGCTCGGTGTCGCGCTGGGCGTCGCGATCGCGGTACCGGCTGGTCTCCTCCTGGCCCGGCGCGCAATGCGCCCGATCGATGCGGCCTTCGCACGCCAACGCGCCTTTGTGGCGGATGCGTCGCACGAACTGCGGACACCGCTGACGTTGATTCGCGCTAACGCCGAGATCGCGCGCCAGGAGCCGGCGGAACCAGTCGACAGTATCGATCCGGAACTCGCCAGCATCATCGACGAAGTCGACCGCACCGACCGGCTGATCGACGACCTGCTCACTCTGGCACGAAGCGATGCTGGACGACTGGAACTCCTGCCGGTGTTGCTCGATCTGGTATTGCTCGCGCAAGAGGTCTACGATGCGATGCTGCCGCTGGCACGCCAGCTGGGGGTTGACCTGCGATTCGAGGCGACGCCATCCTGTATGGCGCTGGTCGACACTGATCGCATGCGGCAGGTGATGCGAATTCTGGTCGACAACGCCGTGAAGTACAGCCCGTCCGGAAGCGATGTCCTGCTCAGCGTCACCTGCGACGACGCGCGCGTTCGCATTGAGGTGCGTGATACCGGCAGCGGCATTCCACCGGAACATCTTCCACACCTCTTCGAGCGTTTCTATCGCGTCGATCAGGCCCGCAGCCGGGCAGCGGGTGGAACCGGCCTCGGACTATCGATCGCGCGCGCCCTGGTCGAAGCGCAGGGTGGAACGATTACACTCACCAGCGTCGTCAATCAGGGCACCACCGTCACGATCAGCCTGCCGAAGCCGGCCAAGATAGCGCGCTAGATCCGAACCCAGCCAATCGATCAACCGATAACGAGCGCCAACGGCTCTGGCTCGAGCGCCGTCTTAGCCATGCTCATCGAGTTAGTCGCGTGGGAAAGACGCTCAGACGACCAGGTTCCCGCTGCCGCGCGCTGCAACAGGCCGCGACCTCTCCCACCTGGGCGAAGCCGGATCGCGGGTCACCGTTCAGGTGCCGGTGCCATCACCGCTCTTGTTCGCGGTCCTCGAAGTCGCGGCATATCACACATCGCTATGGCGAGGCGATTTGCGGTCCGCCGATCGCCAGGCGGCGCCTACGCTTTTTCGCCACACCCACACCGGCTGCACCATCTCCCCCTGTGCCGCACTGACCGAGCGCGAGCGGGAGGTGCTAGCCGAACTCGTGCTCGGACGCCGCAACCCAGCGATCGCGGCCCGGCTGTTTCACGTTCTTCCGGGCCGTGTCGTACGTGCCAACGAACTTAAGCTCAGTCGCACAGCGCCGCATAAACGGCGTTGGTGACGGCGGTCAGTCGGAAGTACCAGCGATCCATGTTGATGTTGGCGTGGCTGTTCGAGACGTAGGCGAGCGCCAGATCGTTGACTGGGTCGACCATCACCGTGCAGCCGGACGCTCCGGCGTGGCCGAAAGTGGCGCTGGAACCGAGTTCAGCCAGCCCGAAGCCGCCGGCGGACGAATTCAGCTCGAAGCCGAAGCCCCACGGCTGCGGCAGAGACAGCTCGATCCCTGCTAGGTGACCGCGCGCCATGCCGCCGGTCTGATCGGATGTGATCGCCCGGTTCGTGACCGGCGACAGCAACGGCTTGCGTGCCGTGGGCGCAAAGAGCAGCGCGAACCGAAGCAGATCGGCGACGCTGGCAACGGTACCGAACGCGGGATGCGCCAGTTGCAGCGCGTACGGCGAGTTGTACATGGCGCCGTCGGTGCCATAGGCCAGCGTCCCTTTGACGTGCGCGATCCGTCCGTAGTCCGAAGGATCCGGCGGCATAAAGGTATCGCCGAGGTCGCCCGGCTCGAGTACCAGCGTGCGCACCAGATCGGTAAAAGGTATGCCGGTCGCGACCGAGGCCATCCGCCCGGCCAGGGCGATGCCGTAGTCGCTGTATTCGAAGCCGGTACCGGGAGTGAAGAGGAGCGGATGGGTATAGGCCTCGTCGATGATCGCGTCGTATGGCGTCTGCTCGCGCAGGAGTTGGTCCATATTCGGTGATTCGTAGATCAGGCCGGAGGTATGGGTGAGCAGATGCCGCAGTCGCACCTTTTCGCGGCCGTCGCCATCAAACTCCGGAAGCAATGTGCGCACCGGCATCGACAGCGTGAGCGTGCCCTGCTCGACCAGTGCCATCACCATGGCAGCCGTGTAGAGCTTGGAGATTGAAGCGAGCGGCCAGAGCACGTTTGGCCCGGCCGCCAGATCGGACGCCGCCCGCCCGGCATACCACTCGGCACACAATTCGCCGCCCCGCGCCACCGCCAACGCGGCGCCATCGACCTCGCCATCCCCCACAAAGCGCTCGATCAACCGATGGACCGGCGCCAGCCGCTCAGCCACACCCTGCTCGCCCATGCATCCTCTTTTCCAGCATCATCAGGTTTCCGCCGAATCACACACCGGATGCATTATGCACGAGAGTCCCCACCAGTTACTTGACCACTAGGTGGTACAGGGCGCCGCTCGAGAGATCGGTGACGTACAATTCGCCGGAGAGATCTTCGCCGAAAGAGCTGTAACCGGCGTAGCTGGACGGGCTGGGTATCACGCGCGTCGTCGTCCAGGCCCCGGACGCATCACGTGTGACCGCCCAGACGATGCCGCTGCAGTAGTCGGTGTAGAAATAGACGCCGTTGATCTGCGGAAACTGGCTGCCGCGATAGACATAGCCGCCAATAATCGAACAGCCATTCCCATGGTCAAACTCGCTGATCGGCAACACGAGCCCGGTCTGATCGCAATTCGTCGCCGGGGAATAGCAGTGCGCGCCTTCCATAATCTTCCAGCCAAAGTTGAGACCCCCCTTGGTGCCCGCCGCGACGTAGTCGATCTCTTCCCACTTCGCCTGCCCGACATCGCCGATATAGAGATCGCCGGTCTGCCGATCGAAGCTGAAGCGCCACGGATTGCGGAAACCGAAATTCCATACCTCCGGCCGGCCACCCTTACCATCGGCGAACGGATTATCCGGCGGGAT
>CALAGB010000203.1 GCA_937891245.1 uncultured Thermomicrobiales bacterium
CATTCTGGCGGCGATACGAATTGCGTCGTTCAGGTCGGTCGCCTCGATCAGGTAGTAACCACCGAGCTGTTCCCGTGTTTCGGCAAATGGGCCATCGGTAATCGACACCTGGCAGTGCCGCACGCGCAGCGTCGTCGCCGAACTGACGGGTTCCAGCGGCGAGGAGTCGATATAGTGGCCGCTGGCACGCAGCTCCTCGCGATAATCGAGCACCTCTTCGACGATCGCATCGAATTCACTGCTCGGCAGCGCATCGATCTCTGCTTCGATCTGATAAACCAGGCACAAATATTTCATGAAGCCCCCACTTCGCGACGAAACCACCGGTTGGGTTTCGCAGGATAGTCGTTCGGGAGCGGCGGGAATCGACAAGCGGCATGTGCGTACCCGGGCAACTGGAAGGACGGACGCCGACTGAACGGCGCGCCGGGCGCCATACATGTCGCCCCTACATGACAATTTTGCGTAAGGAGCGACATGTATGGCGCCCGGCCGATGTGCGCGGGCACGAGGCGTGTCTTTGGTGCCCGCTACCCCGGCAGCATTTCCTTGGGCAGCTCGATAACCGGACGCACCTCGACGGTGCCCCAGGCGGCGCCGGGGATCCGCTCGGCGAGCGCGAGCGCCGCATCGAGGTTTTCGGCCTCGACCATGAAGTAGCCGCCGAGCTGTTCGCGCGTTTCGGCAAAGGGACCGTCGGTCACAACCCGTTTGCCGTCACGAACCCGAACGCTGGTCGCCATCGATACGGATTGCAGGGGCGCGGTCGAGATAAACTGCCCCGCCTCATGCATCTCACGCGCCAGCTGCGCCGATTTCTGGTAGCACGCCTCGCGCTCTTCCTGGTTCAGCACCTGTTCGTCAGCGTAAATCAGCAACATATAGCGCATGCACCATTCTCCTCTGCGTCGCCTGAGAGCCTAACCGCCCGCGATCGCGCCGACGATCAGGAACGGCTCGGCGCCGCTCGCGACCGCCTCGGGCAGCGGCGCGTCGGGCGATTCATGCGAAAGGTCTTCCTGGCAGGCGTAGAAGCGGACGAACGGCCGCCGCTTCTGCGTCACATGATCGCGAATCGTTCCACGCAACATCGGGTAGGTCGCTTCCAGGGCGTCGAGGACCGCGCGCTGCGTCGCGGTCCCGTTCACCTCAACGTCGACCATCTTGCCGGTTTTCGCCAGCGTGCGCAGATGCGCCGGCAATTCGACGCGGATCATAACGTCTGTACCTCGATCGACGCGACCGCCGGGAGATCGCGCACGATTGCTTGCCAGCTATCGCCCGCATCGGATGAGGCGTAGACCTGGCCGCCGGTCGTGCCGAAGTAGATACCGCACTGATCGAGCTTATCGATCGACATGGCATCGCGCAGGATATTGACGTAGCAGTCGCTCTGCGGCAGGCCGTTGGTCAACGCCTCCCATTCGTGGCCGCCGCTGCGACTGCGATAGACGCGCAGTTTGCCATCGGGCGGGAAGTGCTCGGTATCGCTCTTGATCGGAACAACGTAGATCGTCTCCGGCTCGTGGGCGTGCACGACAATCGGGAAGCCGAAATCGCTCGGCAGGTTGCCGCTCACTTCATCCCATGAATCACCGGCATTGTCGGTGCGCATGACATCCCAGTGCTTCTGCATGAAGAGCGTGTTCGGGCGCGAGGGATGCATGGCGATGTTATGGACGCAGTGGCCGACATCGGAGGCTTTATCAGGCAGTTCGTAGTCGACGCGCAGGCCGCGATTGATCGGCTTCCAGGTCGTGCCGCCGTCGTCGGAGCGGAAAGCGCCGGCCGCCGAGATGGCGACGAAGATGCGATTCGGATCGACCGGATCGAGAATGATCGAGTGCAGGCACATGCCACCGGCGCCCGGCTGCCAGAGATGCCCTTTTGCCTCACGCAAGCCGGCAAGCTCGTGCCAGCTCTGCCCGCCGTCAGTCGAACGGAAGAGCGCGGCATCCTCGGCCCCGGCATAGACCGTATCTGGATCGTGCAGCGACGGCTCCAGGTGCCAGACACGGGTGAACTCCCAGGGGTGCTGCGTGCCGTCGTACCACATATGGGTGCCGGGGTTGCCCTCATAGGTGAACTGATTGCCAACCGGCTCCCAGGTCTGGCCGCCGTCATCCGAGCGCTGAATCGTCTGACCAAACCAGCCGCTCGACTGCGAGGCGTAGATGCGGTTCGGACTGACCGGTGAGCCTTTGAGATGATAGATCTCCCAACCGGCAAAATGAGGACCGCTGACATCCCATTCCTTGCGCTCGGCATCCGAGGTGAGAATGAACGCGCCTTTGCGAGTACCAACCAGAACCCGTACTCCACTCATAGGTGACTCCTTCCAAATGATGGCTCCGGAGATTTCCGCCAGCGATCGAGCACGATCCCGTAATCGAGGCCGCATTATATCGCGAACGTACGCGGTATGCGAACAAATTAGCGAGTTCCCTGAATAACCTGTGGGGACGATGAAGCGAGAATGGTTACCCCTCGGCCAGAAAGAACTCGTTGCCATCGGGATCGAAGAACCAGGTCGCCTTGGCACCCCAAGGCATCGTGGTGATCGGCTCCTTGAACCGCACGCCACGCTCGGTCAGGGTGGCGTAGGTGGCGTCGATATCCGGGGTGACCAACGAGATGCCGGTGTTCTGCCGGGAGCCGTTTTCTTCGCCAAACCAACCGGCCACTCCAAGGACGAGTTGTGTCGTGGCGCCCGGAGGGGCAACGGTGATGAAGCGCATATCTGGCCCCATCTGGTTGTCCATCGTCTTTTCGAAGCCGAGCGTGTTCACGTAGAAGTCGAGTGCCGCATCCTGATCGGCAACGATGATGGTCGTCGAGTAGATGTGCGAGATCATGAAAACCTCCGTACATACCGCGTCTAATGGCCGGACGGCCGGTAGCTGAGCAAGATTGAGCCGTTGTCGTACGTCTTCGATTCGAAGAGGTTCAGATGCCGCTGATCGCTCGGATGCTCGAAGAGGCGCGCGCCCTTGCCGACGACGACCGGGTGCAGCAACAGATGCAGTTCATCGAGCAAATCGGCGGCAAGCAACGAGCGAACGAGGGTGACGCTACCGGTCATCGTCAGGAAGTCTCCCGGCTCCTGCTTCAGCTCCGCCAGCTTTTCCATCACATTGCCGGACACGAGGGTCGAGTTCTGCCAGTCGAGCGTATCCAGGGTGTTCGACGCGACCAGCTTCGGCTTGCCGTTCAGCAGGTCGGCCATATCCGACATCTCGGTTTCGTTGGGCCAGAAGCTGGCGAATTCCTGATAGGTCTTCCGCCCAAGCAGGAGCGCATCGGCGTTGACGAGATGCCAGTCGATGAATTCGCCAATCTCGTCGTTCATGTATGGCATCTGCCACTGGTCCGGCGCCTCGACGACGCCATCGAGCGAGATGAAGAGCCCCGCGACGATCTTTCGCATTGCAACCTCCTACGAAGCAATCGGTTCCGTCATGAGGTTGTCGTTCGGCGCGACCGGAAATCGACAGTTCTTCGATATTTCATCGCAACGACCCTTCTCCGCTTCAGAACCAACAATCATGGGTGCGAGTGATACGGGCCGCTCGCACCCGGACCTCTGCTTAGCTCGCCCGCCGGCGGGAGTAACTCGTCAGCATCCCGACGATGACGCCGGCCGCGACAATGTGCATGAGGATGAGAACCGCGGTCTGGCCGTTTGACGATCCTTCCACCGTCGGGATGTAGGTGATATCCGGCACGATCGAGAGCGCGAGCACGACGGCGGAGATAATCGTAAAGATGCGCTCCGGACGCCGGGTGGTGCGCAGCAGACCGGCATAGAGCACGACCGCGCCGATCGCCGCGGGGATCGTGAAGAAGATCGTTCCGCCCGCATTCTGCAAGATGACGAACAACGGATCGTAGCCAACGATCACGGCCCCGAGATAGTAGACCAGCACGTTGGCGACGGTGGCGGCGACGACAGTCGCCAGCCCAAAGAGCGCGAATCGACCACGCGTAACTGAACGGGATTTTGCGCCAATTTTTGATGCTACAGTAACCGAAGACATGTGTAGCTCCTTTCATCTATCGTGGTATCGGCAACCTGCCCCTTACACCAGATAGTCGTCCGGGAGCACTGAGAATCGACAGTGGTCGAATCGAATTCGAGAAATCAGTTTTTGCCGGTTAAGCAGGCAGCGCAGCCAGTCGTTGCTGGATGAACCGCCGCTCGGTTTCCTGTGAGATGAGCGAGAGGGCGCGTTCGTAGGCATCGCGCGCCTCGGCGAAGCGGCCGAGACGGCGGCAGAGTTCGGCGCGCGCCGAATGCGCCAGATAGTATTTCTCCAGTTCGCCACGCGCCAGCAGATCATCGATGAGCGCGATCCCGGCAGCCGGGCCATCGCGCATCGCGACGGCCACGGCCCGGTTCAGATCGATAACCGGCGACGGCTCGATGCGCACCAGCACATCGTAGAGCCCAACGATCTCACCCCAATCGGTCGCCTCAGGGGTCGACGCGCTGGCGTGCACGCCGGAGATAGCCGCCTGCAACGTATAGGGACCGAAGCGTTGGCTCCGGAGTGACTGCTCGACGAGCGTTGTCCCTTCGGCGATGAGCGCCTGATCCCAGAGCGAGCGGTCTTGATCCTCAAGCAAAACCAGGTCGCCTTCGGGCGAGGTGCGCGCCGTGCGCCGTGACTCGTGCAGCAGCATGAGCGCCAGCAGCCCGGCAACCTCCGGCTCGGGCAACAGTTGATAGAGCAGACGACCGAGCCGAATCGCCTCGCCCGACAGATCGGCCCGCGTCAATGACTCGCCTGAAGAGGCCGAATAGCCCTCGTTGAAAACGAGGTAGACGACGCGCAGTACGGTTTCGAGCCGTTGCGGCAGCTCGGCGCGTGACGGTACCTGATACGGGATGCGCGCGTTACGGATCTTCGCCTTGGCGCGCACGATACGCTGCGCCAGCGTCGGCGGCGCGGTCAGGAAGGCGCGGGCGATCTCCTCGGTCGTCAGGCCGCAGACTTCGCGCAGCGTCAGGGCGATGCGTGCGTCCGAAGCGAGCGCCGGGTGGCAGCAGGTGAAGATGAGCCGCAAGCGGTCATCCTCAACACCCTCGTCGTCCCAATCATGCGCATCGATCGTCGTCTGATCGAGATCTTCGGCGAGCGTCGCCAGCGAGGCGTTGAAGCGCGCCCGGCGCCGCAGATTATCGATCGCCTTGAAGCGTCCGGTCGAGACGAGCCAGGCGCGCGGATTGGCCGGGATACCTTCGCGCGGCCATTGCTTAAGCGCGGCGGCAAAGGCGTCGTGCAGCGCGTCTTCGGCCAGATCAAAATCACCCAGCAGGCGAATCAACGTCGCGAAGACGCGTCGCGATTCTTCGCGATAAACATCTTCAACCTGTAGGCCCATGGAGGCGGCATCATTCATCGACGGCATGCCCTCGTGCGTCTATCCGAATCGCGATGGGTATTGGCGGATTGGGTTAGCGGCCCGCGGCCGGGCGGCTGCTGAACCGTTGCGCCGAACGCGCCCGGGCGCGTTCGGCTTCGACCTCGCGGTTCTTTGGCGGCGCATTGGTTTCGAGCGATGACAGCAGGCGCGCGGCGATGGCGGCGATCTCGTCGACCGCCGTGGAAAAGGCCGCTTCATTGACCTGCGATGGCTTTGTAAACCCGCTGATCTTGCGTACGAACTGCAGCGAGGCGGCCCGGATCTCCTCGTCGGTCGTGACCGGTTCGAAGTTGAAGAGTGGTTTGATGTTCCGGCACATCGCGCTCTGCCTTCCGCTCGCCTACCCGATCCGCCACAGATTGTGAGTCCCGATTGTGCCCCGCAGGCACCGCCGGGGTCAAGGAAAATCCGCTCAAATGTTCCAGAGTGCGGTTCGGCGATGGATCGTTAATCTGGACCCTCGCTCCAGGAGCACTGGCGATGCCGTGGGCGATAGAGAGGCCAAAGCCTGGCACGCGAAGATTGGATTTGATGAAAAACCATGATCGCAACCGCCATCGCGTCAATGTTAAGAAAATTCTTATCTTCGACTCAGCATTCTCACAGCTTCCCCGGTTAGGATGAGGAGAGAGACGCGACTGACCGCTATGCGGGAGGACGCGGCGATGATTGAACGATTCGCAGCGCAGACCGAACCGCACCAACGTTCCGGCTCGGGGGAGAAGGCACCAGATGAATCACTACACGAAACAGGTCGCCGTGAACGGACGGTTACCTACGTCGGCCGGTATCGATCCTGCGTTTGACCAGTTATGCCAGATCGCGAGGCCCATGCGGCCGGCAACTTGTCTCCAGCCACAAGGGAGTATTCGATGATCATCCCGCAATTACGTCAGATCGGGCGACGGATACCCGTCTTGCTCGTCATTCTCATGCTCGCGACCGCCTGTACCGTTGGCAGTAGTTCGAATCCGACGAGCACGGCCACCAGCCAGTCGACCACCGGGAGCACCGCCACGGCGAGTAGCGCCAATTCGTCGACCGCCAGCACCAGCAACACCGCCACTAACTCCTCAAGTTCGACAATCAAGACATCACAGTCGGCCACAACGCCTTCGTCGGCAACCTCGAGCAACGAGATCAACCCGCAGGATTTCTCGAACGCGATCATCAATGTGGTCAACTCCGTCAAGTCGGGTGTCGTTGAGATTACCAACGAGCAGACGAGCGTCTCCCAGATGGAGCAGCCGATTCCGGTCGGCACCGGTTC
>CALAGB010000204.1 GCA_937891245.1 uncultured Thermomicrobiales bacterium
GAGATGGTCTACACGGCGACGATCCTCAATCAGGCGACTAGCAGGAGTCTGGTTATTCTGGATGAGGTCGGCCGCGGCACGAGCACCTACGTCGGCGTGGCGATCGCGCAGGCCGTGCTCGAAGATGTCCACGACCGCATCGGGGCGCGCACATTATTTGCCACGCACTATCTGGAATTGACGCAGTTGGCCACCCATCTTGTGGGGCTGGCAAACGCCCATGTCGCGGTGCTCGAAGCGGATGGCCGGGTCATCTTTCTCTATGCGGTGCGACAGGGGCCGGCCGATCGGGCCTATGGCATCCATGTCGCGCGATTCGCCGGTTTGCCGCCCTCCGTCGCCAACCGCGCCGATATCGTTCTGCGCGGACTCGACCGTCCATGTTCCCCGGCCAATACGAATGGCGAGGCGGACGAACCGGTCCTTCTGGCGGAAGATGGATCGAGTTATCAGCTGGGCCTCAACGGTTTCGCATTGGGCTTGACCGGCCCGGAGCTGATCGCACGCGATCTCCGCGAGCTCGATCTCGATTCGATCACGCCCGGTCAGGCAATCGACTGGCTCTTCCGGCAAAAGGCACGTCTCGAAGGGCCGGGCGATGGAGTTTGATTGGCTTGCCCCAGCGGGAAACTCCGAGCAGCCGCTGGAGCTGAGCATCGGCCCGGATCTCTCGGGACCGATTCGCCTGTTGCCTGAACGGACCGCTGCTCAAATCGCGGCGGGCGAAGTCATCGCCCGACCCGCTTCGGTCGTCAAAGAGCTGGTGGAAAACGCGCTCGATGCCGGGGCGCAGCACATCCGCGTCGATATTCAGGATGGCGGCCTTGGTCTCATCCGCGTGAACGATGACGGAATCGGCATTGAAGCGCGTGATCTCTGGCTCGCCTGCCAGCGGCATGCTACGAGCAAGCTGCCGCATGACGACCTGCGCCGCGTGCGGACGCTCGGTTTTCGTGGTGAGGCGTTGCCGAGTATCGCGGCGGTCGCCGACCTGACGCTGACAAGCGCGACCGACGATCATGGCATCGGGCGGCGCCTGACGCTCCGCCAGGGGCGGACCGTGGTCGATGAACCGGCGCCGCGTGGGCAAGGCACCACCGTCACCGTTCAACGGCTCTTCGAGCGTCTCCCTGCGCGATTGGCAGCGGCTGCGCGGACGCAGACCGAGAACGCACAGATTGGTCAACTGCTGCGCCGCCTGGCGGTGGCCGCCACATCTGTCCGTCTGGCGCTGTATATCGAAGAACGTCTAGCGTTGCAGACGAGCGGTTCGGGCGATCTGACAACCGCGATGATCGAAGTCTATGGTGAGGCGATCGCATCGAGCATGATCCCGCTTGAATCGCGTGAGATCGCCGGAGCGCACATCGGCGGTGTCGTGAGCGGACCGGAGGTCAACCGGCCCGGACGTGCGCAGGTGGTGATGATCGTGAATGGCCGCGCCGTGCAGCCGCGTGGATTACAGGCGAGCATAGAGTCCGCCTATCGCGGCTTGTTGCCGCGCGGCCGGCATCCGCTCGCGACGCTGGTGATTGAGACCGCGCCCGATCTCGTCGACATCAACATCCACCCGGCCAAGCTCGATGTTCGGTTGCGCGAAGAACGCGCGCTCGGCACGGCGCTCGGCGAAGCGCTGCGCGACGCATTGGGCCGACGGCCGCTGCCACTGCGCGAACCGCTGGAGTTCGGCCGCGCGCTCGTCGATCCAATTTCCGCTCTTCACGAAGAGCCGGACGTTTGGGATGCGCCAGAACGCCCGATCATCACGCCGTATCTGCCGCCGCTCACGCTGATCGGTCAGGTGCACAACCGGCTCTTGCTTCTCGAAGGCGAACGCGGTCTCTACCTGCTCGACCAGCATCGTGCGCACGAACGGATCATCTACGAGCGCCTGCGACGGAACCGGGCCGCTCATGGTGAGGAACATCACGCACTTCCGGAGCCACTCCTCATCGAGTTGCGTCCGGCGCTCGCGCACCGGTTCGCGCGCAGGCTTGATGAATTCGCCGCCCTCGGCTTTCAGTGCGAGGAGTTCGGCGGGCGAACATACCTGCTTCGTGCCGCGCCGATCTTGCCCGGCGTCTTCCATTCGCTGGACGGAAGCTCAAACGGTAGCACCGACACCATCGGTGAAGCGGACGAAGTCGTTTCGACGATGCTGTCGCTCATCGGTGAGGATGATGGTGAGGCCGAGGACTGGCAGGAGCGCCTCCTGGTGCAACTCTCCTGCCGCACCGCGCTCCGGCGGGGCCGCGCGCTCAATCGTCCGACCATGCGCGCGCTGGTCGAAGCGCTCGGCCAGACCGCCACCCCGGCGGTCTGCCCCCACGGCTCACCCCTCCTGATGCACCTCAGCGAGGCGACGCTGGAACGCCAGTTCGACTGGTAATAGCGAAGGGGGTGCAACAGACGAGCGGTGTTGGCATTCGATCGACTGAATAGTGTTCGAAGCCAGTATCGGTGTCGGGTGACACGAATCATTAGCATTGACGGCCCCGGATGCCCGCTGGAGTTTTACGAATTAACCGGCCATTCCCGGGGAGTATTCGTGGCGTACGGTCAACCGCGCGCTACCCGCCGCCCGCCCGGGGATAAATGCCCGGGCTCCATCGGCGAAGCCCACTGAAGGGGCTGAGCGGGCGTTCGCTTGTTGGTACGACGACCGAACGACCCCGGCCCTGTCGTGACGCCATCGCTCACAGTTGTAACGCTCATCCTGAACCTCCTTCAAGAGGCAGTTGGACTGAGCCTGGTCCTTCATGGTCGGGTGCCGGGCGTCGAAACGCGTCCTCGCCCGCTCTCCGGTGACCTCCAATATTTCAGCGCGAGCGGTAATGCGCGAAATTTCGGCGTTCTCCTGGCATCGACCTTGCCGGTTGAGCGGCATCAGCAGGGACCTCGTGCTCGGTACCTACGTACTGACCCATTGGTACCAAGAGCCATTGACGCTGTTTGTGCCGGATCGTTAGCTTAGGACTGGGACACCGGCGTGCTTTTGCCCGCCATTGCTGGGATGAGGAGATCGTCGTTGTCGACCGGGAGACCGAAGCCAGAGAGTTTTCCCAATATCGATGCAGCCGTGCAACGGGAGTTTCAGGCGCTGCGCGAATTCCTCGTCGAGATCGAACAAACGCCCTCAAACGGCAATGGAAAGTCGAATGGCGCGACGATCGTTATGCCGTCGTCGAACGGCAAACCCCGCGCCTGGTGGGTCGTATTGCGCGGTATCGAACGACTACCGGTCGTCACCGAGGTCCGCGAGCGCATTTCACGGATTCCCGGCTGCATGGCCGCGCAAGTTGTTTCTCTCTCCTCCAGCGATATTCGTTTGAGCGTGACGACGACCTGCCAGATCGACGAACGGCAATTGGAGTTTGTGGTCGGCGCATGCAATGATGTTCCTGAGGCTCAGATCCTCGCGCGAAGTATGAGGCCGGTGGAGTAGATGGGGTTCTCGGGCGATCTTGACGACCTTCCTCTGCAAGATGTCCTCTATCTCCTGTCGACGCGTCATCGTTCAGGTCGCTTAACGCTGCGCACCTCGATGAACGAGTTCGTCCTTCTCTTCGATCATGGACGTGTCGCGTCGGTCGTGACGGACGACGATAGCCTGCGTATTGGACGACTTCTGGTCGAACAGGGATACGTGACCGAAGCCCAGCTCGAGCAGGCTCTGGCGTTGCAAGACGTGACCGATCGGACGACGCGCATAGGTGACGTCCTGGTCGCCCTCGGCTTCGTCACGCGTCAACAGATCGGACAGGCGGTTGCCGGTCAGTTTGAGGCATCACTGTTCCGGGTTTTGCTCTATCCAAACGGAACGCTCGAATTCGAGCCGGAGGAATCGATCAAGGTCGATCCGTTCGTGCAGGATACGTCGGTTGAACTGATGATTCTGAACGCGGTGCGGATGGCCGACGAGTGGTTGGCTTCGAATACGCCGAACGAGGCGATCGAACTCGAAGATGTTCCATTTAATCCGGCATCGTTTGACCGCATGGGCGAGATCGAGAAGAGCGTCCTGCTTGCCATTCTCAATGGTGTGAGCACCTCACACGAGCTTGCCAAGACGACCGGCATTCCCGCGCCCGACCTTCGCGCGGCACTCATGTCGCTGACATCCGCGTCGCTCATCTCACGTCACGAGATCGAGGACGACGACACCAATCCTCCTCCAGACAATCTGCCGGCACACTCGGGGTCACACGCACTCGCGCTGTAGCCTATCGGAAGTGTCACTCTGAACCGCAGCGAAGAATCTCCGTCCCGTTTCTCGGCAACATGGTTGCCGGGGTACGTCGAGAGAGATCGTTCGGCCGCGGTCTCTGGCAATAGTGAGTGCTGTGTCGCTCACCAGAGGCGCAAACCGCCACCGCTGTCGGTGAGGACGGCGCCGAGGAGGCGGGCGCCGACGCGATCGAGCCCGTCCTTCGCCTTCTGGGCCGCTGCGCGCTTGGTGCGACCGGAGCGGACGAGGAGTAGAACCGCGTCAACCCGTGCCGCGATCGTGAGCGCGTCACCGACTTCCGACAACGAGGGGGCGTCGAAGATGAGGTATTCGGCCGAATCCGACAGGCGCTGTAGAAGATCAACGAAATGGTCACTGCTGAGATAATCGACCGGTGCGGCGCCAACACCTCGATGGCCGCTGGCAGTCCCGGCCGTCAACAGTGATAGCCCGGCGATCGCGGTCGGCATGAGAGGGATGGAGGCAGCGTTCTCGCCCGCGGCGAGCCAGTCGCTCAGCCCGGACTGATTGGCAATGCCGAATTGCTGGTGCAGCACTGGCTGGCGCAGGTCGGCATCGATGAGAATGGTCGAATCACCGCCGAGCGCGAGCGCCGCGGCGAGATTGGCGGCGACGACGCTATGTTGCCCTTTCGACCCAGCGTCGGCGATGAGCACGGAGCGAACCGACGGTTTCACTCCGGCAAATTTGACGCTGGCACGCAGCGAACGATACGCCTCGGCCGTTGGGGATGCCGGATTGGCCAGCAACGTCAACGCGTTGGCGGACGCGGGGCGTTGTCCCTCACTCGTGCGGTCCTGCGTTTGGCTCACGCCTGGTCCTTTCTCCGGAACGTCGTTCAGCGTTGACAGTCTACATCCTCAGTCGCGCGGAATCCCGACGAGGGTTGGAAGCTCAAGATAGCGATCGACATCATCCTCGCTACGCAGCGTGTCATCGAAGTATTCGACCACGAAGGTAAGGATCACTCCGAAGACGATGCCGAGCAGTGCGGCGGCAGCCGTATTGAGCTTGACGCGTGGGCCGCTCGGTGTTGTCGGGGCGCTTGGCGTCTCAAGCTTCGTGATCTGTACCGTGCCGGCCGGTGTTTGGGTGTCCGGCGAACTGAAATTCTTGATGATCTGCTGGTCGTCGGCAGCCGATTTGGCGACGAAGGCGTCGGCCACCGCATTAACGACCGTTGCGGCGCGTTCCGGATCGGTGTCGTTCATCACGATCTGGATCGTGTTTGTATCGGGATTATGGCCGACAGCCATCTTGCCCATCACCTGGTTTGGATCGATGTTGAGGTTCGCTTGTTTCAACGCGGAGGCGACGAAGTCCCAGTTATTGATGAGACTCGTGTACGACGCCAGCCGGTTCTTGGCGTAGAGATCGAGCCAGTAGTCCGGCGGCTGGGCCACCGCGATCAACTGCGTGCTCGTCTGATACGTCTTCGGCTGGGCGTCGGTATAGACGAAGGCGACGGCGGCCGCGACGACGGCGGCCAGCACGACGAGCCACCAGCGGCGCAGAACGATGAGCAGATACTCTTCCGGTCTCATCGTGCCGCTCGCTCGCGCGGGATGACGCCGATAACCGGCACACCGAGCGCGGTCGAGACCGCTTCCGGCGACCGGAGCGAATCGTCGAGATAGTCAACGAAGAGCGCGATGACAACGCCGGCGAAGAGCGCCACGGCGATTTGCAGGAGGTAGAGCAAGTTCCGCTTGTTCGAATTTGCACCGGCGCTGAGCGCTTGCTGGATCGTTTGCACGGACGCCCCGACATCGGGATTCGTCTTGAAGTAGCCAGTGCCGTTGGTCTCCAGCGTCTTGGCCGCTTCGGACGCGATCAGCGTGGCGCGATCCGCCGTGCTCGAGGTCGCGGAAATGGTGAGAATCCGATTGACGCGCGATGATGTAATCGAGCCCTGCACTTCGCCGGCCGGGACGTCCTGCCCGGTGTCGGCCTTGATGAGCTTCGATACATCGTTCGCGAAGACGTTCCCCTGCACCACCTGCACCAGATCATCCAGGGCATATTCACTGGCGAGGTATTGATAATAGCCGTCGTACTGGAAGTACTCGTTCTGGCCCGGTTGTTCCGCGGAGCGAACGATCGACATCTTCGCCTGTGCCGTGTAGGTGAGCGTCTTGCTGCGCGCCTGGTAGACGACGCCGATCAGCACAAGCAACGGCACGAGCACCACGATATACCAGCGTTCCCAGAGAATGCGAAGATAGGCTTTCAGTTCCACGAGACGGTTGCCTCCGTGGTCGAACGAGCCGGCTGCGCGGTTCGCTCGGCGAGCGATTGATCGACGATCCGGGCGATGTCACGCTCGAATCGCGCACGACTAAAACGTTTGGCGCGCCGAACGATCTCGGCAGTCGAAAAGGTAATCGTATCGAAGCGACGCACCGCGTCGATCACCCCCTCGGGTGATTGCGGCTCAAAGAGCACGC
>CALAGB010000205.1 GCA_937891245.1 uncultured Thermomicrobiales bacterium
AGGCGCCACTGTTCATCACGATGAATGACCTTGTGGTCAATCAGGTGGTGGAGATCCCGCTGGTGTTGCGGAACGGCGTCTCTGGCGTCAACAAGAAGCTCAAGAACACCAACATCTCGCCCTGGGTCTCGAACCTCTGGAACATCGCCAACTGGACGATGGAGGAGTAACGAGCCCCAGCGATGTACGATCGCAGGCGAAGCAAATGGGTGGCGCGTTCATCGACGCGCCACCCATACCACCGAGGTTCTGATGTATTGCGTTGATGCGTGCAGGAATCGAAAACACACGTGTTCGATGCAGCGCGACCGAGTGCGAGGTTGTAAGACCGAAGAAGATACGAGCTGTGACGGTTGAACGTTGTCCGTGATATGATGGCAAACATTGGTGAGTAATAATCGAAAGTGTCTTGCCCAGCCACGTAGCTCACGCACGGCGACTCGGCAGCTTCGCTGGTATTATCACGAAGTGGGAGTGGAAGGTCGATGACCACATATATCATCCGACGCCTATTTGTCGCGATCCCGACACTGATCGCGATCAGTATGGTGATTTTCGGGATTCTCGCGCTTGCTCCCGGCGACCCGCTATCGGAGTTCGCATTGAACCCTTCGATTCCCCCGGCGGTTCGTCAGCGAATTCGTCACAACCTGGGCCTCGATGATCCGATTCCGGTTCGCTATGGTAAATGGGCTCAGTCAGTCGTCAAAGGTGATTTCGGGTACTCATTCCAGACACGCTCTCCAGTTCTCGATCAAATCAAGCAGCGCTTGCCAGTTACGCTCATGATCATCGGATCGTCCTACGTGATTTCGGTCTTGCTGGCGATTCCCATTGGGATCCTGGCGGCGGTGAAGCAATATTCCGTCTACGATAATGTCGTAACGACGCTCTCATTCTTTGGCTTCTCGTCGCCGACCTTCTTCACCGGCCTGCTCTTCATCCTGCTCTTCACGATCAAATTAGGCTGGTTCCCGATGATCTATAGATCGAACATCGATACGCCCGGGTTAGCCGGGGTCTGGGAACATATTCGGCAAGCGGTGATGCCGATCGCCGTGCTCGCCTTGTTCCAAACCGCGACGCTTGCGCGCTACGTGCGTGCCTCGATGCTCGAGGTTATCCATCAGGACTACGTGCGAACGGCTCGTGCCAAGGGCCTGCATGAGGGAACGGTTATTAATCGGCACGCGCTGAAGAATGCGCTCATTCCAGTCATCACGATTATCGCACTCGGTGTCCCAGGGGTCTTCACCGGTGCGGTGGTTACGGAGCAGATCTTCCGTGTACCGGGTATTGGGTCGCTGTTGATTACCGCGATCAATGCCAGTGACACGCCGGTCATCATGGCGATCTCGATCATCTTCGCGGCCCTGGTTGTCTTCTTCAACCTGGTCGCAGATATCCTGTATGGCGTCTTTGACCCGCGGATCAAGTACTCATAGGCCACTGGGCTTGGAAAGGAGGCGTTCCTGATGTCTGAAGTCACGGACCAGCGAGCCCAGTCGCCGGTGGCGAGTTCCGAGGGTATCGCAAAGCTGAGTGGGCTCCGGTCCCAGAAGCCTCGTTCGCTCTGGAGCGATGCGTTCCGGCAATATCGCCGGCACCGACTGGCGATGGCGAGCACGGTCGTGCTGGCGATCATCATTCTCGCGGCCGTCTTCGGCTATGCGCTCTGGGGGCACAGTTACTCGTCGTTCAGTTTCGCCGATCAGTATAAGCCGGTGTCGCTGGCGCACCCGATGGGCACGGACGACCTGGGGCATGACGCGTTCGCGCGTGTCCTCTGGGGTGGTCGTGTTTCGATCTCGGTCGGCATTGTCTCGGCGTTGGTTGCGATCGTCTTCGGCACGCTCGTCGGCGCGGTTGCCGGCTACTTCGGCGGTTTCATCGATTCCGTGCTGATGCGTATCACTGACCTCTTCATCTCGCTGCCGACGCTGCCGTTGCTGCTCCTCGTCATCTACCTCTTTCAGGACACGATGCGGGCACGATTCGGGATCGTGCTCGGAACATTCATCTTGATCGTATCAATCATCGGCGCGCTCACCTGGATGCCCGTCTCGCGCCTCGTCCGCGGCTCATTCCTCTCCGTTAAGGAGAAGGAGTTCATCGAGTCGGCACGAAGTGTCGGAGTGAGTACTCCGTCGATCATCTTCAAGCACATTCTGCCGAACGTGCTCAGCCCGGTCATCGTCGCCGCGACACTCGGTGTGGCGCAGGCAATTATTACCGAGTCGACGCTCTCGTTCCTCGGTCTCGGCTTCCCGCCGGACACGCCGACCTGGGGTCGACTGCTGAGTGGCGCGCAGAACTTCATCCAGATCTCGCCGAACATGGTGATCTTCCCGGGTGCGGCAATCTTCTTGACCGTGCTGAGCATCAACTACATCGGCGACGGTCTGCGAGATGCGCTCGACCCGCGACACATGAGCTAACGTCGCGCGTCTGGCGTAAACGTGGTAAGAATCGGATGGCACAGGCCGCACCTGTGCCATCTCTCTGTTTGACCCTGGATTTACCGGCTGACGAAAGGATTGCTCGTGCTGTTGCGCTGCATCGAATGCGGACGCGAATACCCGGCCGACGAGGTTCGCAATCGTTGCGACTGCGGCGGTTTGCTCGATATCGACCTCGGGATTACGTCTCCACTGTCGCCGGAGCTCTTCGACCAGCGGCTCGGTGGCCGGGGACGGCTCGACCGGAGCGGCGTCTGGCGCTTCCGCGAATTGCTCCCCACCATTCCCGATGAGGCGATTATCACCAAACCCGAAGGCAACACGAACCTGTATGACATCCCGTCGCTGGCGCAGTGGGCCGGGGTCGAGCGGCTGGTGCTCAAACACGAGGGCGAAAATCCGACCGGCTCGTTCAAGGATCGCGGCATGACCGTCGCGGCAAGTCACGCGAAATGGACCGGCGCGCGTGTCGTTGCCTGTGCGTCGACCGGCAACACGTCGGCATCGGTTGCCTCGTATGCGGCGCTGGCGGGCATTCCCTCAATCGTATTCATCCCCGAAGGGAAGATCTCGGCTGCCAAGCTCGGTCAGACGATCGCTTATGGTGCCACGATCGTGCAGATTCGCGGCGATTTTGACGCTGCCATGAAGCTCGTGGAGCAGGCCAGTGACGCCTATGGGATCTACTTGCTCAACTCGATCAATCCCTTCCGTATGGAAGGACAAAAAACGATTTTGTTCGACCTGCTGCAGCAGCTCGATTGGAATCTGCCGGATTGGGTAGTCCTGCCTGGCGGCAACCTTGGGAACAGCAGCGCGCTCGGCCGGGCACTAATCGACTTACAGGCGGCGGGTATCCTGAAGCGGCCGCCGCGGGTGGCGGTTATCCAGGCGGCCGGAGCGTCGCCGTTCTACGAAGCGTACCTGAGCGGTTTCCGAAGCTTCGAACCAATGGAAGCCAACACGATCGCATCGGCCATTCGTATCGGTGACCCGGTTAGCTACGTGCGTGCGCGGCGCACGATTGAGATGAGCGACGGAGTGGTCGAAGCGGTGAGCGATGCCGAACTGCTCGATGCCAAGGCAATGATCGATCGCGCGGGGATCGGCTGCGAACCGGCCTCAGCGACGACGCTGGCCGGACTGCGCAAACTGGTGCGGGTGGGAACAATCGCGCCGAATGCGTTTGTTGCCGGGATTCTGACCGGCAATCTGATGAAGGACACCGAGACGGTGATCGAATATCATCTTGGAACAGGTTCCGATGAGCGACCGCTTGCCAACAAGCCGGTGCTGATCGATCCGACGCTCGACGCGCTGGAAGGGGTGCTGGCCGGTGCGCTTCAGCGTTAGAGTTCCCGCGTCCAGTGCGAATCTCGGTTCCGGTTTCGACACGCTCGCGGTCGCGTTGAGTCTCTTTACCACCGTGACGGTCGAGCCAACCAGCGACGGCTTCGATTTAGACGGCGGGCCCGATCTCGCGGGTGGTGACAACCTGATCGAGCAGGGGATGTGGCTGGCGTCCAGCACGTCCGGTCTGGCACTTCCGCCTTGTCGCGTTACGGTGTCGTCCGAAATCCCGGTCGCCCGTGGTCTCGGCAGCTCGGCGACGGCACTCATCGCCGGACTCCTGGTGGGAAATCGCCTGCTGGGTAGCCCGCTGACGGAGCAGCGCATCTTCGAACTGGCGACGGGAATCGAAGGTCATGGCGACAATGTCTCGGCCTCACTCTTCGGCGGGGTGACGCTCTCCCTCATTTGCGCCGACCGCGTCGTCTGCCGGCAGCTTCCGCTTGGCGGTGCGCTGCAGGTGGTGCTCTTTGTGCCGGACGCCTTCGGACTCACGGCTGATGCCCGCGCCGTGGTGCCGTCCTCGATTCCGCGGCAAGACGCGGTCGCCAACCTCGGTCGTTGCGCGCTTCTGGTTACGTCGCTAATGAGTGGTGAGTTCGACTTGCTTGGAGAGGCGATGCAGGACACGTTGCATCAGCCGTATCGAAGCGCGCTGTTTCCGCATGTGGCGCCAATGATCGAACGAGCGATGGAGCAAGGCGCGTATGGCGCCTGCCTCAGTGGAGCCGGGCCTTCGGTTCTGACGTTTGTCGATCCGGAGCGCGCTGCTCACGTCGCCGATGTGCTGAACGGCGAAGCGCGAAACCGCGAAGTGCCCGGGAGTGCGATCGTCCTCGACATCGTGCACGAAGGTGCGACGATCAGCGATTCGGTCTGATCGACACACAGATGCCCGCCGCGCTACGGCGCGGCTTCGCCGTGATTGATCCACCATTCCTCGGTGTTCCACCAGAGTCCGGAGATCGGCCCGCCCTTGAGCCCATTGACATATGAGCGGCTCGCGTCGACCTCGAAGTGGTCATAGATCGGGATGACCGGTAAGTCGTCGTAGACGGCGCGCTGCGCCGTGGCGAGCAGGTTTTTTTGCTCCTGTGGGTCAGTCGTGGAATTCAGCGCATTAAGCGATGAGTCAGCCAACGCGCTTCGGTAGCCGGAGAGGTTGCCTCCGGCCGGATTGTCGGCGCTGGGGATATTGGCGCTGTTGAAGCGCGCGTCGAACGCGAGCATGCCGGTACGCTGGTCTTTTTCCAGGTCGATTGCGTCGAACGAACGACTCACGATGATTCCGCCAGATTGCGCATCGGCGTTTAGCTGCGTGCCGGGCACTGCCAAGACCTGCACCTGCACGCCGATCGCCGCCATGTCGGCGACGAATTCTTTGGCGATGCGCTGGTCGAGTACCGCCTGTGGATCATCGCCCTGCTCGACGGTTAACCGGAATGAGAGTCGCAGCGTTCCTTTCGTGCGGACACCATCGCTCTGAGCGATCCAGCCGTCGGCGTCGAGGAGCTGGCGCGCCTTGTTTGGATCGAATGGATACGGCTTCAGGCTGTCGTCGCTCCAGCGCGTGTAATCAAGTGGAGTGATGGCGACGCTCGATTGACCGAGCAGAATGTCGTCGACGATCCGCTGCCGGTCGAAGCCGTAAATCAATGCCTGCCGCACCGAAAGATCGGAAAGCACGGGATGTGGCTTTCTGAGATCGCTCGGGTCATCGAGATTGAGCGAGATCATCTCGACCGCGCCCGACTTGGGTGTGATTTCAGCGTTGATATTTTGGATCTGCCGGATATCGACGACAGACGTTTCGGACAGATCAACCCCGAGATCGAGCTCTCCGGTCGACAAGTTGGTCATGACCGCGCGGGTATCCGATTGAAAGCGCAGCACGATGCGGTCGAGACGCGCCTGCGGACCGAAGAAATGATCGTTCCGTTCGGCCACGATTTGATCGCCTTCCGACCACTTGGCGATCTTAAACGGCCCACTCCCGACATGCCCGGTATCGCCGTACGATGAGCGTGCGATTTCGGCGACCGGGATCTCGGTGAAGAGATGCTCCGGGAGGAGGAAGCCGGCCGTCGATCCGCCGCCGCCGGCCAGGACCGTTTCGAGCAGCGTGGCCGATGGGCGTGCGAGTGTGATGGTGGCAGTGAGATAGTCGGCCGAAAGCGCGACGCTCGAGATATCCTCCCAACCGGCGCGACTCAGCGCCGGATAGCTTGGATTGGTGATCGTCTTCCAGGTAAAGCGAAAATCACGACCATCGAGTGGCTCTTCATCCGACCACTTGACATCTTTACGGAAATGGAGCACCCAGGTGAGACCGTCCGCCGCGATGCCGCCGTTTTCCTGAGTCGGGACGTCGGTCAGGAGCTGTGGGTCGAGCGATCCGTCTGCGCGGACACGGATCATCCGTGCATCGAGCACACTGAGCGCGTCAAGTGTTGATGGTTGGTCGGAAAGCGTGAAGTTGAGCGTATCCGGTTCGGCCGGAAGCGCGGCAACGAGCGTCCCCCCTTTATCCGGTTTCGGTGTCGGCGTAAGAGGAACGCTGGTTGGGCTGGCTGGATTCGGCAGTGAGGTAGCGCTCGGTGACGGTGTGCTCGTCGAAGACGACACAACGCAGGCCGGAATCAGCAGCAGCAGCGTGAAGATCAGTAGTGCCGCTCGCACTGAACGGCTAGAGGGAAGCACCAACGCTCCTTGCGCGAGGCACGAAACCGCAGTCGGCCGTCACCTAACGTACCACGAATCGGAGATACGAGCAGACAGACGCACACGGATTATAGAAAGCGCCCGAATCGCGAGTCAACGCGAACGAACGAGTGGGACGCCATTTTGACCGATCTGGGAACGACGGTGGTCGGATGTTATAATC
>CALAGB010000206.1 GCA_937891245.1 uncultured Thermomicrobiales bacterium
GGGTGACAACGTCACCGACACCATCTCCAAGCATGTTCAAAATATCGGTGATGAGCGGTGGCGGGTTCCCGAGGTGCACCATGAGGCGCGTATTGGACATGCGTGACGCCTGCCAGGCGAGTTTAAACGGGATGATCCCGAGATTGCCGACATGACGCTGGCTGGCCAGAATCTTGATGCCGATGCAGTTCCCCGCGGCCGCTTCTTCTTCAGCGGTCTTGATCGTCAGATTCTGGTTGAAATTCTCCCAGTCGCCATGCCAGGGGCCAGGGCCGCGCATGAGCGAGATGTTAACGTAGCCGACCACGCGCGTTATCGCGCGCTCGATGACGTACTCGCGGAAGCCCTCCCAGGTGACCGCACCAGCCGAACCGGTGTCCACCACCGTCGTGACGCCCTTGGCGACGCCGGCGTCGCGATCCGCATCGACGCCCAGGGTGCCGGCACCCTTGTAGACATGGACATGCATGTCGATCCAGCCCGGACTTGCGACCAGTCCAGCGCCGTTGATAACGCGGCTCGCGCTATCGGCCGCGAAATCACCGATGCCGCTGATCTTGCCGTCCTGTATCGCGACATCGGCCACGCCATCGAGTCCCTGCGCCGGGTCGATGACGCGCGCGCCGCGCACCAGGAGGTCATACTCCGCCATGAAACCGCCCTTTCCCGAAGGTGTTCAAACCAAGCGTCTCCTCGACTTGCAATACCACTTCGCCCGTCAGCCTGAGCCGCAGCGAAGGATCTCTTTCCCGTACCCCGTACGTCGCGCTTTGGGAACGCAGGGGAGATCCTTTACTGCGGCTCAGGCTGACAGCCCAGATGGACCTCTCTTTCGCAATGTTCTGCATCCGTCGCTCGTTGACCGTCTGTTTCTGTCGGATAACCGGCTTCGTAATGGATGGGGGCGGTCATTGCACGCTCAATCGCCGCGCAGGCGGGGATCGAGTGCGTCGCGCAGGCCGTCGCCGAAGAGGTTGGCGCCGAAGACGACGAGCACGATGGCGAGGCCGGGGAAGATCGTAATCCAGGCCGCCTGGCGTACCACCAGTTGCCCCTCCGAGAGCATGTTGCCCCAACTCGGGATCTCCGGTGAGGGACCGACACCGACGAACGACAGCGCCGCCTCGGCAAGCACGGCGAGCGCGAAGGTGTACGACGCCTGGGTAATGAGTGGCGACAGGATATTCGGCAACACATGCCGCAGCATCAGGCGCCAGTCGCTGGCCCCGGTTGAACGCGCCGCCTCGACATAAACGTCCTCGCGCACGACCAGCACCGAAGCGCGCGCGATACGCGCGATACGCGGTGTATAGACGATCGTCAGCGCCAGAATGACGTTGCTGATCGACGGCCCGAGTATGCCCATGAGCACAATGGCCAGGATGATCGACGGAAATGCCATCAACGCGTCCATGAAACGCATCAGCACGGCGTCGACCCGGTTGTAGAATCCGGCGATCAGGCCGAGGAGCAGCCCGACCACCACCGACACGAGACCAACCGAGAGTCCGACGCCCATCGAGAGGCGCGCGCCGTAGATCACACGCGACAGGACATCACGCCCGAACTGGTCGGTTCCCATCGGATGCGTCGCTGAAGGGCCACGCAGCTTGTTGAGCACATCGAGGCCGAGCGGATCGCGCGGCGCCAGCAGCGGCGCGGCGAGCGCGACGAAAAAGAAGACGAAGACAATCACGGCGCCGACGACCGCCGTTCGGTTCTCGAAGAGCGTCCAGATCCAGTGACGCCGGGAACGCAGCCCCGTCGCGCTCCCAAGCGTCCCGGATTGCGGGCTCGCGGTGATCGCCTTCTCACTCATAGCGCACCCGCGGATCAACCAGCCCGTAGAGGATATCGACGATCAGGTTCGCCAGAATATAAATGAAGGCCGTGATGATAATGACCCCCTGCATCACCGGATAGTCGCGCCGGCTGACCGAGTTGATGAGCAGACGCCCGGCGCCCGGCACGTTGAAGACGATCTCGATGATCACCGTGCCGCTCGCCAAGTTGGCGACCAGCATGCCGATCACGGTGAGCGGCGGGATCATCGCGTTCTTCAAGGCGTGACGGTAGAGCACCGTCCGTCCACGCAGCCCCTTCGCCTTGGCCGTGCGGATGAAATCCTGGCGCAAGACGTCGAGCATGCTGCTGCGGACCATGCGTGCCAGGAAGGCCGCGCTCGATGCGCCAATCGCCAGACCGGGGAGCACCAGGTACTTGATGGAGGTGATCCCACCGTCCTGCAGGCTCACGAAGCCGGAGGGTGGCAGGATCGACCAATGGATCGAAAAGGTGAGTACAAGCAGTAGTCCGAGCCAGAAGTTGGGGATCGAAAGCCCCAGGATGGCGCCGGACATCAGGACGCGGTCGACCCACGAGTTATGCCGGACCGCCGCGAAGATGCCGGTCGGCACACCGAGCAGTACGGTAAAGAAGGCGCCCATGATCGCGAGCAGCAACGTCGGCTGGGCGCGTTGCAGGATCACCTTCATCACCGGCTGCCCGAGTACCAGCGAATCGCCCAGGTCGCCATGCAGGAAGACGCGCTCCGTCCAGTCGATGAACTGAACCGGCAGCGACCGATCCAGTCCCATTGCTGTGCGGATGCGCGCGACTTGCTCGGGCGTCGCGTCCGGCCCGGCCACCACCGCCGCCGGGTCGCCCGGAGTCATCCGGACGAGCCCGAAGGCGATGACGGCGACCAGGAAGAGTAGCGGTATCAATGTCAGCAGCCGGCGGCTCAGATAGCGGGCCAAACGACAACCTTCCCCTCAGTGCCGTGCGCCGCGTCTCAATCGAGCCAGACGTTCCAGAGCATCAGGTCTTGCCGGCCGGTGAAGTTGTGCACTTCCTTACGATTCGCCCGCAGCGTGTACATCTCACCGAACTGGATGTACGGCACTTCATCGTAGAAGCCCTGCTGCAAGTCTTCCCAGAGCTTCTTTCGCTTGGCCGGGTCCGTCTCGGTGACGAGCGCGGTTTCCGCCTTCGTAATCTCTGGTGAGGTTGTCCAGCCCGGCCAGCTCGGCGTATAGGCGCCGGTGCCGAGCGGATCGCCTTCGAAACCGATGCCGGTGCTAAAGATGTCGTAGACATCTTCCTTGCTCCGGTTGGTCACGACCGTCGGCCAATCGGAGACGATCAGGTCGACGTTGATCCCCGCCTTCTCCCACTCCTTCGAGGCGACCAGGGCGCTGCGATACATGTAGTCGTAGTCCTTGGTCGTGATCCAGCGGAGCTTCTCGCCCTTGTAGGTGGACTCGGAGAGCAGCTGCTTCGCCTTGTCAAT
>CALAGB010000207.1 GCA_937891245.1 uncultured Thermomicrobiales bacterium
CCGCTGGAAAATCCTGGGATTGCACCGCGCCGAGCCACCGAACGATATCAGCCGGCGTATCGAGCTGTTCGCCAACGAGCCGTTGGTTTCGAAGTCGGGCGCGGGCGATCTCTTCCAGCGTGGTCATCAATGGCAGTGTTGTCCTTTCAGTGGACCGGAAGGCGCAATTCTGAGGCAATTGTAACGGTTTGGGGGGCGGGGGAGGATACGCACGATTGGTGGTGCGAATGACAACAACCGCAGTCTGGCATATTTTTGTGAATCGCGCAACGTCCGATTGGACAGTGTATTCATTCACGCGCTGGCTGCTATCCTCCGTTGCGCGTTACAGACCGACAAGGAGGTGGACATCATGGACGCTCGGGTGCAAATGACAGAAGCAGTCAAGTGGATGTGGTCGCTTGGTGACTATGAGCGCATCGCTCAGCGCCTGATGCCCTACGCCGAACAGCTGGCGGAACTTCTTGGAATCGTGCCGGGAATGAGGGTGCTTGACGTCGCGGCCGGGAACGGCAATTTCGCGATTGCCGCCGCGCGGCGTGGGGCGATCGTCACTGCCTCGGATCTGACGCCGCATATGGTCGAGCTTGGCGTGGCGCGTTCGGCCGCGGACGGGCTGGACATCGCTTGGTGCGAAGCGGACGCCGAGCAATTACCGTTTGACGCCGACCAGTTCGATCTCGTCGCTTCATTGTTTGGCGCGATGTTCGCTCCACGACCGGAACGTGTCGCGTCGGAGCTCTTCCGTGTGGCGAAGCCGGGCGGCCTGGTCGCGATGGCAAATTATGCCGAAGCCGGATTTCTCGGTGAGTTCTCGCGGCTGCTTTATCGCTATGGTCCCGCGTCGCCGAGTCGATACGAGTCGCCCTTTCTCTGGGGGGACGCCGAGGTCGTCCATCGGCGCTTCGCGGGACTGGCAGCGCGGGTCAACGTTGAGCCTCGCACGCTGAGCTTTGAGTTCGGATCGGCCGAGGACGCGCTGGAAACCTGGGAAGCGACCAACGGACCGCTCATTGCGATTGTCTCGATGTCGACTCCGGAAACCGTGGCCGCGTTGCGTCGCGAAGCATCGCAACTCATCATGTCGATCGGCACGACCGTCGAGCGCGGTATCCGCTTGGATTCGCGGTATGCGCAGGTCGTGGCACACAAGCCAGGTCCGCGAACATAGCCGACCATCGTGCTACCATGGCCGAACGCGATTGTCGGTGTTCGACCGTATGGAGCATGAGAAGAGGGTGCGTGTGAGCTCATTCGAAACCCTGCGCGCGTTGATGGAAATACCCGGCCCGACCGGGCAGGAGCACGAAGTGATGGCCTGGCTGCGTAAGCGCTGGGCGCCGAAGGCGGAGCGAGTCTGGACGACCAAAGTCGGCAACCTGCTGGCGCATATCGGCGGCCGTGGGCCGATTCTGCTCCTGCAAGCACACGCCGATGAGATCGGCTTCGTCGTCAAGAGCATCGACGCGAACGGCTTTCTCTGGCTGGCGAACGCACAGGCCGGCGTCGCCAATCCGACCAAGCGCTATCCGGCCGGTCAGCCGGCGCTGGTCGTCGGACGGAAGCAGCCGGTTGAAGGCGTCTTCGCCACCGTCACCGGCCACATTCTGAACGCGCATCAGCGCCAGAAAGACGCGCTGGAGTTCGACGATCTCTTTGTGGATATCGGCGCCGAGTCACGCGCCGAGGCGTTGGAGCGCGGGGTCCATGTCGGAGCGGGCGTCATTTGGAATCCGCCGGTGCGCCGCTTGGGAAGACGCATCTACGGCAAGGCAGTCGATGACCGGATCTCACTGGCGATCATGACTGAGTTGCTGGAGTCGATCGACCGCAACGATCTGCGCTACGACCTCTACTTCGCGGCGACGGTGCAGGAAGAGATTGGCCTGGCCGGAGCCTCGTCGTTGCGGCCGGACGTCGATGCCGATCTGGCGATTGCCCTGGACAATGGGATCGTCGGCGATATCCCGACCGTGAGGGAACGTGACATGCCGACGACGCTCGGCGCTGGCCCGACACTCGTCCACAAGGACAACTACGTTCATTACGACGTCAAGCTCATCTGGAAACTGGCCGATCTGGCCGAACAGCGCGGCATTCCGGTGCAGCACGCCGTCTACCAGCAGTTCGGCAGTGATGGCGCCGCGCTGATCCGGCAGGGGATTCCGGCGGCACTGCTCGCACCGGCCACGCGGTACACGCATTCGGCGTTCGAGATGATCGACGAGCGCGATTACGATTCTACGCTCGCCTTGCTCTCGGCATTCGTCACGACGGACTAAGCGCCGGGGCAACTGCCATCGAGCCGCGCGGCTGCGATGCGGTTGGACAGCAGGTGACCGGCGCGGCCAACGCTCAGGAGCGCCGGAGACGGATGGTCAGGATCTGGAACGGCCTGTATGAGATGGTGATCGAGCGGCCTGGTCCAAGGTCGATTGCCGATGGGTGTTCTTCCAGAAGATCAACGAATTCGGCGCTCGCGATAGAAAAATGCGGTTCGATGCGCGCCGTGCCATGACGACCATACGGATCATAGAGGCGGAGGATGATGTCCTCGGAGTCCTCGGCCAGCTTAAGGGCGCCGAGGGTCAATCCTTCGACGGCGAACCAGGAAGACGGGGTGACGTTCTCGTCCGTCATCCCGCCCGATCCGAGCCGCGAAATGAGCGGGCTGTTCAGATCGATCGCCGCTTCGACGGTGCCGCCGCTTACCCAGTCGCCGCGGTGCGGGTAGAGCGCATAGGTGAATGAGTGCCGGCCGATATCGGCGAGTGGATCGGGGTCGAGTGACGAGCGTAGCAGCGTCAGCCCGAGCGTGCTGCCGAGCGCCGAGTGACCGTAGCGACCGTTGTTGAGCAGGCTGATGCCGTACTCCGGTTCCGAGAGATCGACCCAGCGATGTCCCGGCACCTCATACTGAGCGCGCTCCCAACTCGTGTTGCGCTGAGTCGAGCGCTTGACCGCGCCGTAGCTCGTTTCGAACGTCGCGTGCGTCGCCCGAATGGCGAGCGGGAAGAGCGCGC
>CALAGB010000208.1 GCA_937891245.1 uncultured Thermomicrobiales bacterium
CGAGGGTGTGAATGATCGGGAGGGCCAGACTGCCGGTGAGTTCGAGCGCGATGAGTGCCGGCGCGTTGCCGGCCAGGCGGAGCGCTTCGGCGGCGGCTTGCTCGTGGGGGGCGGTCAGCTGCGCGATTTCCTTACCGTCGCGGGTGTGGGCGAGGTGACAGGTCTGCTTGCCGACGTCGATCCCGATGATCGTGGTGCTCATCGGTCGCCCTCCCGCTGGCAGGTGAGCAGATAGCCGGCGTCGGCGGTGGCGATGATGCGCCGGACGCTGTAGGTCATGGTGTCGCCGTGTTGCCGGGCGGCGATCGTGGCGGCTTGCCCGGTGAGGGTGGCGGTCTTCCGGTCGAGGGTGGCGATTTCGATGTGTGGCGTGTGGCTGATGAGTTCGGCGATCAGCCGCGCGGTCAGTTCGATGGTACCCAAGGTGTGCCCTGCCTTTCGAAGTGGCGCAACGTGGCGCCATGGGTTTTCGCGAAGGATCGCGAGGGATCGCGGGGTTACGGTGGGTCTTGGGTGCCGGCGTCACCTCCTCCCTGGGGGCTGAGTGCGGCCATGGCGCCCAGCGTGATTCTGAGGACTTTCGCAAGATCCCGAGTATAGCGGGCGTCGGCGCGCCGGCCAGCGTGGCCGTGTGCCCGGGCGATGGCGTCGAGCGCTTCGGGATCGCGGGCTTTGATGGCGTCCTTGGCGGCGATGATCAGCTGATCGTAGCTCGGGGGGTTGATGGCGCTGTAGTAGCCATGGCGGCGGGCGTTCTGGTTGCCGGGCTGGCCGCCCTGGCGGGGCTTCGTTCGCTTGGCTTGCATCGGTCCCTCCGGCGTTGCGACTCGTGGGCTGAAATGCTATAGTCAGTCTTCACCGGGGAGCCCTGGCGGTTGTCTGGTGCCTTGAACTAAGAATTGACGGCGCATACAACGTATGGTGATATTCAGGAGAGGGAGCACGCAAGCGTGATCAAACTTCGACTGCGGCGCATGGGAGCGAAAAGACAGCCGAGCTACCGTATTGTAGCCGCGGACGTGCGTTCTCCCCGTGATGGTCGTTTCATCGAGATCGTCGGCTTCTACAATCCGCAGACCGATCCGTACACCTTGAAGGTTAACACCGAACGCGCCAAGTATTGGATCGATCATGGTGCGCAGCCGACCGAGACGGTCCGCTCGCTGCTCGTCAAGTCGGGCGTCCTGCCGGGCCGCGCCGATGCCACGAACGCCGCTTCGGCGACGGCGACGGAGTAACGGTTCCGGCCATCCCGACTGATTAAGACGAAACCGCGGCTGGCTACCGTCAATGGTAGCCAGTTTGGCTTGACGGCAACCACGGCGAAGGTGAAGGGTGGGTTCGATGGAGCAATTGGAAGAGCTCGTCTTGTTTATGGCGCGCAACCTCGTCGACGACCCGGATAGCGTGAAGGTGGAATCGCGGCAACGAGGTCGTATCGTGACCGTCACCCTCACTGTTCCGTCCGAAGATATGGGCAAAGTCATCGGTCGTCAGGGCCGTATCGCCCGTTCGATGCGCACACTGCTCACCATCGCATCTTCACGCGAAGGCTATCGGGCCAGCCTCGATATCAATGGCTGAGAGCGATTTCGCACAACCCGACCGTCTCGCCATCGGGGTCATCGTTGCGCCACACGGCACCCGTGGTGAGGTACGTATGCAGATCTGGACACACTTCCCCGAGCATCTCGCCGAAATCGATGCGGTCTATCTCGGTGATGAAGAACGGCCCCGCCGCCTCCGTCGCATCGGTACCTCACGCGGTCATGCAACGCTTTCGCTGCAGGGCATCACCGATCGCGAATCCGCCGAAGAACTGCGCGGGACCGTCGTGCGCATCGATCGCACGCAAGCCGCCCCGCTCGAAGAGGGCGAGTTCTATCATTTCCAACTGATCGGACTGAACGTCGAAACCGAGGCGGGTGAAGCGCTCGGCACCGTAGCAGAGATCATCGAGACGGGTGCCAACGACGTTTACGTCGTTCGGGACGCCGAGGGCAACGAGACGCTCATCCCGGCGCTAAAGGATGTCGTGCCGGTGATCGATCCCGAGGCGGGGAAGATGATTGTGCGGCCGTTGAACTACTGGGGCTGATCCGGCAGCGGCCGCCCCCGGCGAGTCGACAGCACCTTCCACACCTCGTCTTTCGACACACCGGTCGCCTCGAGCAGAACGAGCAGGTGATAAATCAGATCGGACGCTTCATTGGCGAGCGCATTCGGCTCGCCATTCTTGGCCGCGATGATCACCTCGGCCGCTTCCTCGCCGATCTTCTTGCCGACCTTGTCGACCCCCTGCTCCAGCAGATAGTTGGTGTAGGAACCGCTCACCGGCTGAGCCCGACGTGACGCCACTACCTCGGCGACTTCGTCGACCACCCGGCTCGTTTCCGACAGTGGCTCCAGTTCGGCAATCGGCTCGCCATCGAAGCAGCTCTCGGTGCCAAGGTGACAGGTCGGTCCATCCGGCCGCACCTGAACCAGCAGCGTATCGCCATCGCAATCGCTACGCACATCCAGTACGTGATGCACGTTCCCCGACGTCTCGCCCTTCAGCCAGAGCTTCTGCCGGCTCCGGCTCCAGAAATGCAGTTGTCCGCTCTGGACGGTCAGATCCAGCGCCTCGCGGTTCATATAGCCGAGCATCCGCACCCGACCGGTTGCGGCATCCTGCACGATGGCGGGAATGAGGCCGTTGGAATCGAAGGAGAGACGAGAATAATCGAGCTTATTGTTGGTCACGCGAAAGGCCCTCACCGCCGGCCCCTCTCCCGATTCGGGAAGAGGGGGGTCTTAAGGCGAACGTTGTCGTGTTCCGTTGATGCAACCCGTGATTTCACAAGCAATGCGCGGCTTTAGCCGCCCGTCTCCTCCCCTCTCCCCGAATTGGGAGAAGGGCCGGCGGTGAGGGCCGCAGCAGCCGTTCTT
>CALAGB010000209.1 GCA_937891245.1 uncultured Thermomicrobiales bacterium
GACGCAATCGGGCGAATGCTTGGCGACCCGCTCGGTGACACTGCGCACGATATTCATGTTGACGCGCAGCAGATCGTCGCGGCTCATGCCCGGCTTGCGCGGCGAACCGGAGGTGATCACTACCACGTCTGAGCCGGCCGTCGCTTCGTAGTCATTGGCGCCGGTGACCGACACGCCGTAGCCGATGACCGGACCGGCCTCGGCCAGATCGAGCGCTTTGCCCTGCGGCAGATTTTCAACGATATCGACCAGCACGACGTCAGCGATATTACGCTGGGCGAGGTATTGCGCAGTCGTCGCGCCGACCATGCCCGCGCCGACCACCGTAACCTTGGAGCGCATCTCTCCTCCAATATCCGTTCGGATCGCACCGAACCTCGTCATCTCAAGACTTTCGAAGGAACGGCCGCCCGGCAGCCGCATCATCGTCCGCGAAATACCGGCCGACCGCCACGGATCCGCCCATCTGGGCGCCCGCAAACTCACCGTCGATCATAGCACAGGCGTGGGTTTGCCCTGATTGACACGAGCCGTGAGTATCAGAATCGGAGGTGCCCCAACGGTTGATCGTGTAAAGACAGCTGTGCTATACTCCTGCACGCGCTCGCGCAAACGAAGGCCGTTTCTCATGGAAGCGGCTGGAGCGCATGAGAGCGCCGAAGTGGCGGAATCGGCAGACGCGCTACGTTCAGGGCGTAGTGGGCTTTAGCCCGTGGGAGTTCAAGTCTCCCCTTCGGCACCGCCAGCCGGCTGTTCGCGTTACGTGAACAGCCGTTCTTAACAACTGAATGATGTCAGGCAGGATGGTCGCTGGTGTCCGCACCAGAGGAAAGTCCGAGCTGCACAGAGTGAGGGTGCCTGGTGAAAACCAGGGAAGCGTTGGCTGGCGACGCTGACAGTCCAGATTGGCGCCGGGCCCGTTTCGGGCGCGGCGAGAGCAACAGTGACCAAAACCGGACTTCTCGGAGTCTGGAGTGAAAAGGGCAATCCTCCCCGCAGCAATCTCCGGCAGGACCGTTATCAGGTGGCTCGCCGAGGTCCGAAGTCGAGAGCAGCCACGAAGGCGACGACGTGGCCGATCAGCGGTTGACCGTCGATCGAGACAGATGGCCATCAAAAACAGAACTCGGCTTACTCGCCTGGCGTCGTTCGGTGCATGGTGCCTCTAGCTCAATAGGCAGAGCTCCGGTCTGTGGAACCGGTGGTTGAGGGTTCGAGCCCCTCGGGGCACCCCAGAATCAGTCACGCCATGATCCCCGCGCACGGCTCGCCGTGTCGCGGGTTTTTCATCTCTTCCTACACCCGCGTTGGCGCTCGTTTTCTCTGAAACGACGCCCCAAATCGGTTGACACTCAGTCACCCAATTGTCATACTGTACGTACACACGCGGCGACGGGTGGCCCGTTTTGCCTGTCCCTCGGTAGAATCCGGGGCTATCGATCCGTTCGTCGCTATGGTGGGGAATCAAATCAGCCATGAAGAGTGATGACATCCGTCGCACCTTTACCGAGTTCTTCGTCGACCGTGGACACCGATCCGTGCCCAGTTCTTCGCTCGTGCCGCACAACGACCCGACGGTTCTTCTGACCTCCGCCGGCATGCAGCAGATGACGCCATACTTCCTCGGACTCGAACAGGCGCCCGCGAACCGGATGACGTCGATCCAGAAATGCTTTCGCACCGTCGATATCGACGAAGTCGGGGACGCGTCGCACCTCACCTTCTTTGAAATGCTCGGCAACTTTTCGGTTGGCGACTATTTCAAACCCGAAGCGATCGACTGGGCCTGGGAATTCCTGACCGACGTGCTGGCCGTGCCGGCCGACCGCTGGAGCGTCACCGTCCACGAGATCGACGACTTCTCGTACGATTACTGGCGAACCTCGATCGGTCTGCCCGATGGGCGCGTACGCCGCCTCGGCGACGAGGACAACTGGTGGGGCCCGGTTGGAGAAACCGGCCCGAACGGACCCGACTCCGAAATCTATTACGACCTGGGGCCTGAACTCGGCTGTGGCCGTCCGGACTGCGGACCAGCCTGCCCGCACTGCGCGCGCTACCTCGAAACCTGGAACCTCGTCTTCATGGAGTTCTTCAAAGAGCGCGACGGCACGCAACGCCCGCTGCCGCGCCGGAACATCGACACCGGCATGGGGCTGGAGCGCATCTCGATGATCCTGCAGGGAAAATCGTCGGTTTACGAGACCGACCTCTATTTCCCGCTGATCGAACGAGCGGCCGAACTGGCTGGAACACGCTATCACGAGTCCGAGAAGATCGACCGCTCATTGCGCGTCATCGCCGACCATTCGCGAGCCGTCACCTTTCTCGTTGCCGACGGCGTTCTGCCGGGCAACGAAGGGCGCGGTTACGTACTCCGGCGCATCCTGCGGCGAGCAATTCGTCACGGTCGACTTCTCGGCCTCGAGCAGGCCTTTCTCGTTCAACTCGTGGATGTCGTGATCGAGATGTTCTCAGGTCAGTACCCCGAGTTGCTGTCCGCCAAGGACCGGATCAGCCGCGTCGTTTCACACGACGAAGAGCGTTTTGGGCGAACGTTGAGCGCCGGAATCTCGCGTTTCGAAACGCTGGCCAGCGATCTCCGCGCGCGCAACGAAACGACGATCGCCGGTACCGACGCCTTCCGTCTCTATGACACATACGGTTTTCCGCTCGAACTTACTGTGGAACTCGCCGAGGACGAGGCGCTCTCGGTCGATCGCGCCGGTTTCGATGCGGCGATGGAGACCCAGCGCGAGCACAGCCGGGCCACCGCCAGCACCTTCGCCGGTGCGTCCGCCGAACGGACCGCGCTCTATGCGGGTCTGGCGAATCAAGCGGTGACGTTCGTAGGCTACGAGACGACTAAGGTCGAATCAGTCTCGGTTATCGCGATCATCGGCGCTAGCGAACTCGCCAACGTGGTTGAAGCCGGCGAGCATGCCGAGCTGGTACTCGACACCACGCCGTTTTACGCCGAGTCTGGCGGCCAGGTTGGCGATACCGGGATCATCCAGACAGCGACCGGGCTCTTTCAGGTCGAGGATACGCGACGACCGGCCCAGCAATTGATCATCCATCGGGGCATCGTCCTCGAAGGCTTCATCGAAGCCGGTCAAACCGCCGATGCCCGGGTCGATATGACGCGACGGAACGACATTCGCCGCAATCACACCGCGACCCATCTGCTCCACGCAGCGCTTCATCAGGTCGTTGGGGAACATGCCCGTCAGGCCGGTTCGCTCGTCGCGCCCGATCGCCTGCGCTTCGACTTCACCAGCATGGAAGCGGTCGACGAGGGCAAGATCGAAGCAATCGAGCGGATCGTCAACGAACAGATCCTCGAAAACCGCCCGGTCGAGACGACGATCATGGACTATGCCGACGCGATGGAAACCGGTGCGATGGCGCTGTTCGGCGAAAAATACGGCGATCGTGTTCGTGTCGTCTCGATCCCCGGCTTCAGCAAAGAACTTTGCGGCGGCACACACGTCCGCAGCACCGGCGATATCGGCCTCTTTCTGATCACCTCGGAGGCGAGCGTCGCCAGCGGCATTCGCCGCATCGAAGCGACCACCGGGCATCAGAGCCTTGAACGCGCGCTCAGGTTCAAATCAACCAGCCAACACCTCGCGCGGAGCTTGCACGTCAACGCCGATCAGATCGTGACGGCGGTGGCCGAGCAGACCGAACGCCTGCGTGGCGCGGAGCGTGACGTTGAACGCTTGCGTGTCGACTTGGCCAGTTTGCGACTCTCCGGCGGCGCGCACGATATCGAAACGATCGACGGAGTCAAGGCGATCATCACGCGCGTCGACGCGCCCAATCGCGACGCGCTGCTCAAGATTGGCGATCGTCTGCGTGATCAGGTCGGTTCGGGCGTCGTCGTGCTCGGCACGCTCCTTGATGGACAGCCCGCGCTTGTCGCGATGGTGACAAAAGATGCGGTGTCCGCCGGGCTCGATGCCGGCAAGTTGATCCGTGCCATCGTGCCGGTAATCGGTGGTCGGGGCGGAGGGCGTCCCGAGCTTGCCCAGGGCGGCGGGACCGATGCCGGCAAACTTGATGATGCGCTGACCGCTGCCCGTGGCGCGATTCATGACCTCGCGAGCGGTTAGCCGTTCGCGTTAAACCCGCGCCGATGTCCGTCGCGACGACGGGAGGAGATACGACGTGAGCACCCGGGAATCGACTGCCGTTCACCTCTCGAGCCGCGACGATGTCGAGGCGTTCATCGAACGCATGCCAGTTATGCGCAATGAATCGATCGTCATTTCGGTCAACGAAGCCAGCGACGCATTGGCGACGGCGGCGGAGTTCTATCGCCTGCTCAACGCCGCCCGTCCGGTCAATATTCGGCTTGCCATCGCGACTGACGATGGGCTGCGTCGCGAACTCGCGCGGATGCTCGGCTGGGTGGTCGTGACGCCCTCGTCTACCAGCGGCTCACGTGGCGACACCGAAGACTTTCCTATTTATGTCGACGACCACCCTGCGATTGAGCCGGAGCCGTTCGAAGAGCCGACCGATAACACGACGACCGACCTGGCGACCTATCGCCCGAAATACGGCCGGATCCCATCGGCGCCGAAGCACGGCACTTCTCGCGGCCTGACCGGCACGGTCATCATCGACCCTGCGGTGTCGGAGAAGCTTGGGACGCGCGACTCGGCAGCGCCCGCGGTCGAACCGAGGCCGGCCCCGCGCACTCGTTCGCGTCATCCATCCGGTCAATGGGAAGCGGTGGCGACGCCAGGGCACCGTTCGCGTCGCCGGCTGCCTGTTCTCCTGGCGGCCATCGTCGCTCCCCTTATCGTGGTCGCCATCGTCGCCGCGATCCTCGCCTATGCCTTACCGACCGCGACGGTGACGCTCATCCCCGTCGAAAACACGATCAGCTCCGAGCTTACGTACGGCGTGGCGATGCCGGGCACGAAGTATGACATCGAGGTGACACCGGTTTCGGTGAGTCACACCACGACGTTCGACAAACAGATCCCGACGACCGGTGCCCGCTTTGAGCCCTTGGGCACGGCTAGCGGCACGGTACTTATTACCAACGCCACGCTGCAGGATGTGACGATCCCGGCCGGAACCGCGCTACAAGGGGCGAACGGCGTCACCTACCACACGCAGCAATCGGTCGGTATCCCGGCAGCCGATCCGTTTGGCTCGCTCTCTTTCGGCTCGGGATCGGTCGGGATTGCGGCGGCCTCGCCCGGCGAAGACGGCAACACCGAAGCCGGATCAATCACCGGCCAGCTGGCGGCCGGCATTTATTTCAAGAATCAGGATGCCATTACCGGTGGCACGGTCAAAAAGATCGCGGTAGTGAGTCAGGACGATATCGACGTGCTGACCCAGGCTGCTACGGCCGACCTGAAGGATCGCGCCCCGAAAGAGTTCGACCAAGCGCTCGATCCTTCGCTCACGATGGTGCCGGATTCACAGAAGGCGGCCGATCCGACCTTCAGCTACTCGCTCCAGCCCGGACAGGATGGCGGGGCTGTTTCGATCCACGCCAGCCAAACGATCACCGCCGAGCAGTACGATCCGACGAAGCTCAATCAACTCGCGAAGGACGAAGCCGCGCGACTGCTGGCGGCCAAAGCCGGTCCGGATGAGATCATTCTCGGTGATACGGTGACGATCGGCGATCCGGTTGCGTTGCCCGGTGGGTTATCCTTTAGCCGGCATGCGACCGCACGCACGCGCGCGGTCATCAGTGACGACGAGCAAAAGGCGCTCGAAAAGCAGCTGGTCGGCAGTAGCGTCAGCGATGCCGAAGCGATCCTCAGCGGCATGAGCGACGTCAGGTCACACAACGTTGAGATCAAGCCGCGCTGGCTGCCGCAACGCATGCCCCAAGTGCTTTCGCATATCAAGATCGTGGTGCCCAATGGCGACGCAACCTCGGACGCGCAACCATAGAATTATCGGTCTTGACCCGGGCGAGCGACGGGTCGGCGTCGCTGTGAGCGATGAGCTGCATATGATCGCGAGTCCGGTCTCGATCGTAGATCTCAAACGCGGGGGCTGGGAACAGCTCGATGAGATCATCGAGAGCTACGACCCCGAGCTGATCGTCGTCGGCATTCCGACGAGCATGTCGGGCCGGGAAGGGCCGCAAGCTCGTGCCGCGCGTCGCTTCGCGGCAGAGATACGAGAACGGTCCGGGCGCGAAACGCACTTCCAGGATGAACGGCTGACGTCGTTCATGGCAGAGCAGTCACTGATCGAACTTGGCAAGAACCGAAAAGACCGAAAACGGCACCTCGACGCCGTCGCTGCCGCGCTCATATTGCAAGGTTACCTCGATGCACGGCGCGGTTGACGATTGGCGCGAGCCAATTCTATAATCCCGCAGCGGCCCTCGAGGGCGAAAGGAAGAGGCATTGATGAAGCTGATTGTTGCGGTTGTCCAAAACGAGGACGCCGACAATGTGATTGACGCGCTTCTCGAAAATGATTTCCGTGCAACACGCCTGGCGAGCACGGGCGGCTTCCTCCGCCGAGGGAACACGACGGTGATGATCGGCGTGCAAGACCATCAAATCGATCAAGTCCTCGATCTGATTCGCCACGAAGCGAAATCGCGCGAGCAAAAAGAGCAGTCGGGGGACGTGCAAACGGCCGCGGCGACCGTGTTCGTGCTCGATCTGGAAGATTACCAACGCCTCTAACCAGCATCTGAGCGCAATCCAGCACGGGAAAGCGGTTCGCTCGACGCCATCCCTGGCAGGATTGAACGACGATGTCGCAGTTCGCGAATCCAAAAATCGAACTCTTCGGCAGCGTTGTCTCGATACGCATGCCGTGGTTAATGGCGATCGCGTTCGCACTCGGGCTGAGCGCGTTCCAACTTGCGCCCAACCGTGTGATCGACCATCACACGGTCGTTTGGTATATCAATGCGGTCGTTCTTGTTTGCGCGTCGCTCGGTTCGATCATGTTTCACGAGCTGGCGCATACGCTCGCCGGCCGCCGGCTTGGCCGGCCGTCCGATCGTGTCTCCCTCTATCCGCTCGGCGGAGTCGCGGAAGATTACAACGACCCGGGAAAACCGCTCGACGATGCGCTCATCGCGGGAGCTGGACCATTTGCGAGCGCCCTGCTCGCGCTGGTACTCGGCGTCTGCTGGTCGATGACCCGATCGGTCGATCCACTCATCGCGCACAATTTCCTCTTCTTGGCGAGCGCAAACCTGGTTCTGACGCTCGCCAATCTCTTGCCTGGCTACCCCCTCGACGGCGGCCGAATCTTCCGCGCCTTTGTCTGGTATTTGCACGACGACTTTGCCTTCGGCACGCGCGTCGCGGTTGTCTATGGTCAGGCGATCGCGACTTTCGCGATCGCCGTCGGGCTGGTGATCGTCGGCAGCCATTTTTCCTGGTCGATCGCCGGGCTCTGGGTCATCCTGGCGGCCTGGGCGGTCACGCGAACCGGCCGCCAGGAGGTGACGCGCTCGCTGCTTATTTCCGCGGGAGCATCATTGACGGCAGGCGAGGCGGTGCGCGGGCTTAATCCTCATGTCCGCGCCGATCAACCGCTGGATGAAGTGCTCGAAGTTCTGCTCGCGGAGATCCGTGCGGGACCGGCCCTGGTGACCGAGAATGGTTCCGTCATTGGTGTCATATCGCTAAATGAGCTTCGCCGCTACCGGCGCCCCGAATGGCTCAGCGTCCCCGCGCGCAGCGCCATGATTTCCGTCTCGACACTGCCAAAACTGAATGAGCATGCGTCGATTCGCGTGTTACTCAACGAGTTTGCTGATGAACGGCTCGAAACGCTGGTGGTCGTTGGTGACGAGGGGATTGCCGGCGTACTTGATCGACGTGTCGCAATGGAAAAACTGCTCGACCGTGTACGCGAAGCACGCATCGACCGGACGTGAGGTCACACGGCTCGGGCGTGCCGTCATGCGGCAGCACAACCCCGATGATAAGATTATGCTCGCGGATCGAAAGTATGAATCGCCAAACTGCGCGCCAGCGCGAACCTCAAAGGAGCGCCCCAGATCGTCGGAACCATCAATATCACCCCCGAGCGCGAACGAGCCGTCCTGGTTGCCGTCGATTGGCATACAGACGGTTGGAATCTTCAGGCATCACTCGAGGAATTGGCACGGCTGGCTGAAACGGCCGGCATTGATGTCGTTGACTCCATTAGCCAGCGGCTTGACCACCCGAATCCGCGACAATATCTCGGTACCGGGAAACTCAAGGAACTCGTCGAACTGACCGAGCAGGTCCCCTTTGACCTGGTGCTGGTCAACGACGAACTTTCCCCGGCACAGTTGCGCAATATGGAAGACGCCGTGCAAAGGAAAGTCATCGACCGCACTGCGCTCATCCTCGATATTTTCGCCGGACGCGCCCGTACCCATGAAGGCCGGCTGCAAGTCGAACTCGCCCAGCTCGAATACCGATTGCCTCGGCTGACACGGATGTGGAGCCACTTGTCGCGGCAGGCAGTGGGTGGTGTCGGACTTCGCGGCCCCGGTGAAACGCAGCTGGAATCCGACCGTCGAGAGGCTCGCCGACGCATTTCCTGGATCAAGCAGCAGCTCGAAGAGGTCCATCGTCATCGCCAGCTCTACCGTGACCGGCGCATTCGTGCAGGCATGCCGGTCGTGTCGCTGGTCGGGTACACCAACGCCGGCAAGTCGACGTTGATCAACACGCTCTCCG
>CALAGB010000210.1 GCA_937891245.1 uncultured Thermomicrobiales bacterium
CGCCCTCATCGCCGACCGAGGTGTTATAGCCGGCGGCGGCGAGGACTTTCTTCAGGGCATGGAAGATCTCAACGCCCCAGCGGAGGCATTCGGCGAAGGTCGGCGCGCCGACCGGCATGATCATGAACTCCTGCATGTCGACACTGGAACCTTCAGCGTGCTTGCCACCGTTCAGGATGTTCATCATCGGCAAGGGCAGGCGATGCGCCGCCGGACCGCCAAGGTACTTGTAGAGCGGCAGGCCGAGCATATTGGCCGCCGCACGGGAAACGGCGAGAGAGACCCCGAGGATCGCGTTGGCCCCGAGCCGTCCCTTGTTTGGGGTGCCATCCAGCTGGATCATCGCCAGGTCAAGCGCCCGTTGTTCAAGCGCGTCGAAACCGGTGAGCGCATCCGCGATTTCGTCATTCACGTTCGCTACAGCGTTCGCGACGCCCTTGCCTCCGTAATGCGAGCCGCCGTCGCGCAACTCGACCGCTTCGTGCGCACCGGTCGAAGCCCCGGAGGGCACCGCCGCGCGGCCGGTCGCACCGCCGAGCAGGAGTACATCGACTTCGACCGTCGGGTTACCACGCGAATCGAGAATCTCGCGAGCGTGTATCCGTTCGATATATGTCCGGCTCATCATCTTCCCTTCCCTGACGCCCGAGCCCTCATCATTTGTTCTGGCGGCGATTATAGACGTTAGGCGGGCCAGTCTCGAACGCGGAGCCTGCAACGAAGTCTGCTATACTCTGCGCAAATTGAAGAGTGCGAAGCGCGATGACGGAGAAGAGTACTCGCCGCGCAGCCGTCAGGGATGGAGAGACAGAGACTGCGATCTCTCCTCGGTGAAACCGCGAGGAAGTTCGCTCCCGAGCCGGACGGTGAACGGCGGTCCCAACCGCCACGTAGTCGCCCCTGGTTGCTCCCCATTACCGGAGCCGTCCCTTGGAATATTCCGTTGGGACACTGAGGCCGGCCTTCAACCGGCGAATCAGGGTGGTACCGCGTGGAACCCCTCGCCCCTGAGGCGACGGGGTTTTTTGTTGCCCGTCGTGACGGTTTCTCGATATCCAGCAGGAGAGAAGATGGTAACCGATCAACTCGATCAACTACGTCGCGATGCCCAAAAAGGCCTCGACTCGGCCGCGACGACCAACGAACTTTCGGATTGGCACGCGCGCTATTTGGGGCGCAAGGGAGCGCTGACCGACGCCATGCGACAACTCGGCGCGCTCTCTGCCGAAGAGCGCCCGGCCTTCGGCAAGGCCGTCAATGCGCTGAAGACGGAACTTTCGGAAGCGTTCGAGGCACGACAGGAGATCGTTCGCGGAGCGCAACTCGATGCACGCCTGGCGACCGATGCCATCGATGTGACCTTGCCGGGCCGCCCGCTCGAACTCGGCACGCTGCATCCGATCACCCAACTCATTCGCGAGGTCTCGTCGATCTTCGCGCATCTCGGCTTTCAGACGATCGAAGGACCGGAAGTCGAAGACGCCTACTACGCGTTCGACGCGCTCAATATCCCAAAGGATCACCCGGCGCGCGACGTCTGGGACACAATCTTCGTGCAGTCGGAATCACGCGAGATTGTATTGCGCCCACACACGTCGCCGATGCAGGTGCGGACGATGGAGCGCCTGAAACCGCCCGTTCGAGTCATCGTGCCGGGACGCTGCTATCGCTACGAAGCGCTCGACGCGACCCACGAATGGCACTTCCAGCAAGTCGAGGGTTTGGCCGTTGATGAGCACCTGACGATGACCGACCTGAAGGGAACGCTCGCCGAGTTCGCACGGCAGTTGTTCGGTCCGCAGCGCAAAGTCCGGTTCCGATGTGACTACTTCCCGTTCGTCGAGCCGGGCGTCGACTTCGCCATCGACTGCATGGTCTGCCATGGCGATGGCTGCCGTGTTTGCAAGGGAACCGGTTGGATCGAGATTCTGGGCGCCGGCATGGTCCACCCGAACGTGCTTGCGAACGTCGGCTACGATCCGGACAAGTACACCGGCTGGGCCTTCGGTTGCGGCTTTGAACGGCTGGCGATGCTCAAATACGGCATTACCGACATCCGTGCCTTCTACCAGAGCGATCTCCGCTTCCTGTCGCAATTCGATCGGGCGACGGCCTGAGCCGGCCGGAGAGGATGGATTAGATCAATGAAAGTACCGGTACGCTGGCTCCGCGACCTCGTCGCCGTCGATTGGAGCGCCGACGAAATCGCGCGCCGCATGACGATGGCGGGGCTCGAGGCCGAAGCGATCACCCTGATCGGCGAGACGTGGAACAACGTCTACGTCGGCTACGTCGACAAGGTCGAGAAGCACCCGAACGCCGACCGACTGAAACTCATCACCGTCTCGGCGGGCGAGCACCATCTCATCGTCGTCACCGGCGCGCCGAACATCGCCGAGCACCAAAAAGTTCCGCTCGCGCTGGTCGGGGCACGACTGGTCGATGGACACTCCGAAGAGTTCAAGATGGCAACGCTCAAGGCGAACACGATCCGCGGCATCCGCTCCGAAGGAATGATCTGTTCCGAAAAGGAACTGAGCATCTCGGACGAGCATGAAGGGATCATGGTGTTGCCGGAAGATGCGCCGGTCGGGTTGCCGCTGCGCGAGTACATGGGCGACGAGGTGATCGAGTTCGAGATCACGCCGAACCTCGTTCACGCCTTTTCGATGGTCGGCATCGCCCGCGAACTCGGCGCGATCGCGGCCATCGAGCCGAAGCTACCCTCTCTGGCGGATCTCTCAACCGCGCCGCACGATCAGACGCTCGTCGAGGTCCATGCACTTGATCTCTGTCCACGTTACGTCGGCACGATTATCGAAAATATCCGCGTCGAGCCGTCTCCCGCCTGGATGCAGCAGCGCCTGCAGGCCGCCGGGGTGCGCCCTATCAACAATATCGTCGACGTCACGAATTATGTCATGTTGGAGTGGGGGCAACCGCTCCACGCCTTCGATCGCACCTTCCTGCACGAGGGCCGGATTGTCGTGCGTCGGGCCGAAGCTGACGAAGCGATCGAGACGCTCGACCACGTCAAGCGGATCTTGAACCCCGACACGCTCGTCATCGCCGATGCCGACCGCGCGGTTGCCATCGCTGGCGTCATGGGCGGCGTCAACAGCGAGATTCGCGACGATACGACGACGGTGCTGCTCGAGGCCGCCAATTTCAACATGAAGAACGTCCGTCAGACATCGCGCGCGCATCACCTGCGTACCGAAGCCTCCGCGCGCTTCGAGCGTGGCGTCGACCCGAATCTGGCCGGCATCGCGACACAGCGTGCCGTGACCCTCATTCAGGAGATGCTGCCGGAGGCGAAGGTCACCAGCCTCTGCGATGTCTATCCGGAGCCGCGCAAGGCGTTTGAGCTGACCTGCCCACGTTCCGAGATCAAGCGCTTGCTCGGCGTCGATTTCTCGGATGATGAGGTCCTTGATATTCTGGGGCGCCTTGACTTCCAGCCGCGCATCGAAACTCGCGCTGGTGCGTCGACGATCGTGGTGCAAGTGCCTACCTGGCGATCTGATGTCTCGCTTAAGGCCGATATCGTCGAAGAGGTTGCCCGAATCGCCGGTTACGACAAGCTTCCGGAAACGTTACCGGTCGGCGGCACGGTGCCGGTCGAGATCGATCCGAAACGTCGTTTGGTCGCGGCGGTGCAGGACATCCTCTCCGGCGCCGGGCTGCAGGAGATCATGACGTATTCGATGATCAACGATCACGATCTCGCGTCGCTCACTCCCGGAAGCGAACAAGCGCCGGACCGCTTCGGGTTTTTCACCAAACCATCATTGCCTTTGGTGCGAGTGACGAACCCGTTACGAGCCGATTGGGAGTTGATGCGCCCGACGCTGGTACCGTCGGTGCTCAAGAACGCGTCCGAGAATCTGAAATTCTCACCGCGCGTCAACGTCTTCGAGGTCGCCCGCGTCTATCAGCCGCGCGGTATCGACGAACTACCGGATGAGCGACAGACCGTCGCACTGCTCATGGCCGGCACGCAGCAACCTACCGGGCTCTATTCGAGCGAGCGCGAGACGGATTTCTTCGACGCCAAGGGTGCAACCGAAGTGCTGCTCCAACGACTCGGCGCCGCCGATATCACCTTCGCGCCGATCGAGCATCCGAGCCTGCATCCGGGTCGCAGCGCGGAAATCAGCACGGCCGGCGTGCCGATCGGAATCGTCGGTGAAGTCCACCCAGTCGTGGCGGCACAGTTCGGAATCAACGATCGTGGCCGCGTCGCGATCGCCGAAATCGACCTGGTCACGCTCCTGGAGTGCGGATTCACTGGGCTTCAGGCGCGCCAGATCTCGCGCTCACAACCGGTCGATCAGGATTTCGCGGTCGTGGTTGATGAGGACGTCCCCGCCGAAAACGTTCGGAATGCCATCGCCAGCGGCGGAGGGTTCCTGCTGTCGCATGCGCGTCTCTTCGATATCTATCGCGGACCGGCGATCGCGGATGGCAAAAAGAGTCTCGCTTATCGGGTGACATTTGCCGCACCGGACCGGCAACTACGCGAAGATGAGGTCGAACGGCTGCGCAAGCAGATCGAGCGACAGATCAAGAAGCAAGTCAACGGCACGCTGCGGGCATAGATGAGCGGTCTCAGCGGCGGCATCTCATGATAGACTGAGCGACCGTGGTCCGCGCAACACCGGCGGACCTCGGTCTGCACACATGTCAACAACAGAGGGATCGAACGTGTACGAGCGACCTGGAAGCTCCGGGCGCAGGCTCCAGCTTGAGCGCCTTCGCGGTATGGCCGATATCGGGCCGCCGGATTTCGCGGTGCGCGAAGCCGTTCGCGCGCTGTTGCTTGAGCGCATGAACCGCCACGGATACCGGCAGGTCGACACACCGCTCATTGAGCCAACCGAACTGTTTCTCCGTAAATCGGGCGGCGAGCGGATCGCCCAGATGTACGCCTTCCGTTATCGCGAGCGCGACATCGCTTTGCGGCCGGAACATACCGCGTCGCTCTTACGCATGTATGTCGATTCGCTCCAGGCCGAACCGCTTCCGCTTCGTTTGAGCTACGCCGGCCCGGTCTTTCGCTACGAGAAGCCACAGGCCGGCCGCACGCGGCAGTTCACGGAAGTCGGCTGTGAGTTACTGGGCGCCGATGGGCCGATCGCCGACGCCGAGATGATGCATCTGGCGCTCGATGGGCTCGTATCGCTCGGCGTCCAGGGCCACCTCGTCCTCGGCCATGTTGGGCTGGTACTCGACTTTCTCGACCGGCTGCCGTTACGCCAGCGCGCTCGCGACTGGTTGATCTGGAGCATGGAGCGCGTCCGCAAGAAACGCACGGTCGATCTCGAGCAGGAGATCGCAGGACTCGTGAGCGGCGATCGTCTGTCCAGCCTCTTCGACGAAATGGGCGCGACGCTGAGTCAGGTTCCGGCGGATCAGCTGGAAAGCTGGGTGCTGGCCGTCTTACAGGAAATCGGCATCGACACGCAGGGCGGAACACGTACATCCGAAGAGATCGTCGCCGGCGTCATCGCCAAAATGAGCCGGCACAGTGACGAGACGCATGTGCGTCGAGCCTTCGAATTCATTCAGCAGCTAGCTCAAATTCACGGATCACCCAGCGACGTGATTCCGGAGCTGCGCGCGCTCGTTCGTCGAAATAATCTGGCTGACGAACCGATCGACCGCATCGAACGCGTGCTCGAACTGCTCACCGCGTTCGGTCACGATGTGGAAGCGTTCGAACTGAGTCCGGGTCTCGGACGCGGACTCCACTATTACACCGGCATGTTGTTCGAGATTTACGACGGCGCTGATAACCAGGTTCAACTGGTCGGTGGAGGCCGTTACGACGATCTGGCCCAGACACTCGGCGCACGCCAGCCGTTACCCGCCTGCGGCTTCACGTACGGCCTCGAGCGCATCGTGGATGCCGTGCCGAGAACGACCGAAACCCGGAATGATGTGGTGCTCGTGGCGGCTGCCGGCCCGACAAGTGCGCAAGCCGCGATCCGTGTCGCCGAGCAGTTGCGGGCCGCGGGACAGATCATTGAACTCGATGTACGCGGACGGTCCGTCTCGAGCAACCGGCGTTACGCACAACGCGCCGGCATGAGCGCGCTGATCGTCGTCAATTCGGATGGCACGTACAACAGCGAGGCGCTACGCCCCTCAGAACATATCGCGAAGGAGACGTCCGGTGAGTGAAACGCTCCGACTCGCGATCTCATCCAAAGGTGGCTATTCGGAGGCGACGGGCCGTTTTCTCGAACGGTGTGGCATCTCGCTCTGGCGTCCCAATCCACGACAGTACGTCGGACGGTTGAGCGGGATGCCCGATGTCGAAGTCCTTTTCCAGCGGACTGAGGACATCGTCCATAAGATCGCCGAAGGCAGCGCCGATATGGGGATCACCGGCCTCGATCTCGTCACTGAAAACGGTGCGGACGAACCGAACCTGATCGTGGTCATGGACGATCTCGGCTTCCGGCGCTGCGAACTGGTGATCGCCGTGCCCGAAGGCTGGCTCGACATTACGACGGTCGCCGATCTCGCCGATCTTTCGATCGACTTGAAACGAACCGGTCGCACGCTGCGTGTCGCTACCAAGTTTCCGAATCTGACGCGCGATTTCCTGTATCAGCACGGTATCAACTACTTCACGCTCGTCGACGCGCACGGGGCACTCGAGGCCGCACCGGTGCTCGGCTACGCTGATATCATCACCGACCTTTCGGAAACCGGCGTGACGCTGCGTGACAACCGGCTGCGCGTGTTGAACGGTGGTGTAATTCTTCGCGCGCAGGCCTGCCTGATCGCGGCCCGTCGCGCCTTTCGCGATCAGCCGTGCCGGCTCGAGATCGCGCGACCGATCATCGAACTCATCGAAGCACGACTGCGTACACGCGATGTGCGACTCATTACGGCCAACGTGCGCGGTGATTCGCCGGAATCGGTCGCGCGACATGTCACGGCGCAGCTCGAAACCGCCGGGCAAGAAGGTCCGACGATCTCCAACGTCTTCCCGAAGAGCGGCGACGCCTCCGGCGGCTGGTACGGCGTGACGATCATCGTACCGGCCAACCGCCTGCTCGCGGCCGTCGATCACCTGCGCAGCGGCGGCAGCAGCGGCATCACAGTGACATCGCCCGACTACGTTTTCGACGGGCAGTCGAGTGCCTACGAACTTCTGGCAGACGCAGTGAAAGCAAAATCATGACAAGCGAACCGATCGTTCGCGTCTTCGATGACGTTGCCGAGGCGCGGCAATTCATTCTGCGTAATCGCCGTCTCGAGACGATGGAGTTGCCGGCCGCCGTTCAGGCAGGCGTGCGGGCCGTCTTCGGCCAGGATCTGACGGCGGCCGAAGTCGTCGACCGGATTCTGGACGATGTGCGCCGCGACGGTGATGCCGCGCTACGGCATTACACAACCGCGATTGACGGGGTCTCGATCGACACACTCGAAGTGACGGACGACGAGATTGCGGCCGCGGTCTCGGCAGTGCCGGCCGAGACGTTCGAAGCGCTGCAAGTTGCGCATGATCGCATCGAAGCGTTCCATCAACGACAGATCCGCAACGCCTGGATCCATGTCGATGAGAACGGCACGCTCGGCCAGCTGCTGCGGCCACTCGAGCGCGTCGGCGTCTACACACCAGCGGGGCGGGCGCCGTATCCATCGTCATTGCTCATGTCGGCGGTACCGGCGCGCGTGGCCGGGGTACGCGAAATCATCGTCTGTGCGCCGCCGAATCGTGACGGAAGTGTGTCGCCGCTCATCCTGGCGGCCGCTCATATTGCCGGCATCGATTGCGTCTACAAGGTTGGTGGAGCGCAAGCCATCGCGGCCATGGCCTATGGCACCGCGTCAATCCCCGCCGTAGATAAGATCGTCGGGCCAGGCAATATCTTCGTCGTCCTTGCTAAACGGCGCGTCTACGGCGAGGTGGATATCGATCAACTGCCTGGACCGACCGAAACGTTGCTGATCGCCGATGACAGTGCGCGGCCCGATCTCTGTGCGGCCGATCTTCTGGCGCAGGCGGAGCACGATCCGCTCGCCAGTGCCATCATGCTCACGACATCGGCCGAACTGGCACGCGCGGTCGAGGAACAGCTGTTCGAACAATTGCCGCAACTCAATCGCGAGGCGATCGCGCGCGATTCGCTCGCGACAAACGGCGCTATTGCTGTCCTGCCCGATCTCGACACCGCGTTCGAGATCGCCAACGGCTACGCTCCGGAACATCTCTGTCTGCTAGTTGAAGACGCCTGGAGCTATCTCGACCGCGTACGACATGCGGGCGGCGTGTTTGTCGGCGAATCATCGCCGGAGGTGCTGGGAGATTACACGGCCGGGCCGAGCCACGTCATGCCGACCGGTCGCACAGCTCGCTTTTCATCGCCGATCAATGTCGAGGAATTCATCAAGATCATCAGCATTATCGGCCTGAATAGCGCCGGCCTCGAACGCCTCGGGCCGCCGGCCGCGCGTATCGCGCACGCTGAGGGATTGACGGCCCACGCCCGGGCGGTCGAACGACGGCTCGAACGAAGTTAGCCGCGCGCCAGCGATTGTAGAGCCGCGTAGACGCGTTCCTCCACCGTCTGACCGTCGAAGCGAGCGACATCGCCGAGCGCGGTGCGCGCTTCGGCAAAGGTGTAGCCGAGCGCTTGCAGCGCTTCAAGCGCTTCCTGGTCGGATGTCGAGATCGAGGCGAGCACGGCATCTTCACGCTCGGGCAGCTTGCCGCGCAGATCGAAAATGATCCGGTTGGCGGTCTTTTTGCCGATGCCGGGTACCCGGCTCAGCAGCGTGACGTCCTCAGTTTCGATCGCCTGATGCACCTCGCCGGGCCGGGCCGTCGACAGGACGCTGAGTGCCACGCGCGGTCCGATGCCGCTGACCGTCATCAGAAGCTCGAAGAGTTCAAGTTCTTCCTGGCTCGCAAAACCGAACAGGCTGATCTGATCTTCGCGGACGTACAGGTGCGTCTTCAATTCAACCAGTTCGCCAGCCGCGCCGATATCTCCGAGCGTCGTCTGCGAGGTAAGTATTTTCAGGATCATCCCGTGCAGATCGACTAGCACAGCGCCCGGAATCTTCGACACGATCTCGCCACGTACGCCGCTAATCATCCGTTACCGCCTTCGACGTCAGGCCGTAAACGCGCGCCGCATTCTGTCCGAGCACCAGCTCCAGTTCCTCATCTGTTATGACTTGCTTGCGTAGGCGTCGGATAAATCGGTCCTGCCGTAACAACGCGTAGTCGGTTCCCAGCAACACGCGTTCGGCCCCAATTAGATCGATCACGGACCGGAAGATGCGCGGATCATACAAATAGGTCGAAGCCGCCGTGTCGTACACCACGTTCTTCGCCAGAGCGCCGATCTCCGGCATAAGTTCATAGAACGGGAAACCGCCGCCCCAATGTGCCGCGACGATCTGTACCTCAGGATACGCCAGCAAGAACGACTGAAGCTTCTCGGGGGTCGCTGTGCCCTTTCCCGGGTAGAGGTGACCGACCGGCTCGCTCACATGCAAGAGCATTGGGCGGTCAAACCGTTGGCAGACTTCGACGACGGCGGCAAATGGTTCCGGCTCCGACAGGTCAAATTCCTGCGCGTCGGCGTTCAGCTCGCCAATCCCGACAGCGCCCGCGCGTAAACAGCGCTCGGCTTCGTCAGCGGCGCCGGGACGGGTCGGTGAAACGATCGTAACCGCGGCAACCCGGCCGGGATTGCGCTGTGCAACATCGAGCAAGTAGTCGTTATGCGCGCGACAGATACCTTCGTCGAGCCAGGGGAAACCGCACACAATCGAGCAATCGACGCCAGCCGCTTCCATGCTCGTCAAAAGTTCAGCCTCGCCCGCAAGGGCAATCTTGGGGTTGCCGTAGAGTTCACCGAACCAGGCGTCACGTTCGGCCAGAACGAGACGATCGCGGCTAAACTCCGGCGGGAAAATATGCGTATGGGCGTCGACCACGTACGGGCGTCGGGCGGGTGAAGATACGTTCGTGCCGGCCAGTTGCCCGACCATTAGCCGAGGTAGAGGATGAGAACGACGATGGCGATGAAGACAACGAGGCCGACGACCACGAGCATCGGAATGACGTATCCGAGCCGGCTCTCTTCGGGCACGGTTTCGACTAACGGCTCAGCCGGTGTTCCAACCGGAGCGGCCCAAACGACGACCGCGGTCACGTTGTCGTTCGAGTCGTTCTGCAGCGCCAGATTCACCAATTCGCGTGCGGCGTCTTCCGGGTAACTGCCGGTCGCCACGGCGACGATCTGGTCTTCGTCAACGTAGTCGTGTAAACCATCGGAGGTAAGGAGCAGCCGGTCTTCCTCGAGCAGACGGATCTCGAAAATATCGACGTCGATCCGCTGCCGGTGCCCGAGCGCCCGTGTGATGATATTGCGATGCTGGCTTTCGCGCGCCTCTTGTTCGGTCATGGCGCCGGCCGCCACCTGCTCGGCGACCAATGAATGATCACGTGATATCTGTGTGAGCCGATTGGCACGGATCAAATAGGCACGGCTGTCACCAACGTTGGCGACGGTCAGATCCGGCCCACGAATGACGGCCGCGACGAGCGTCGTGCCCATCATATTTTGCTCGCCCTCAGCTGAACCACCGGCG
>CALAGB010000211.1 GCA_937891245.1 uncultured Thermomicrobiales bacterium
CCGCCGCGATCGTGCCCAGCCAGATGCCAAAGACAGCCGCGACGAGCAACGAGAGTGAGGCAAGCTGGAATGTCAGCGGAAAGGCGATGGCGACTTCGTGCATCGCTGAGATATGCGTCTGCAGCGATGTACCGAAGTCGCCCTGGACAGCGGAACTGAGAAAGCGCCAGTATTGCACGTACAACGGCTGGTCCAGCCCGAGCTGCTCGCGAATCTGTTCGATCTGCTCGGGGGTCGCCTTTTCACCACCGATCATGCGCGCGACATCCCCCGGGATGACGTGCAACGCCAGGAAGGTGATGATCGTCACCCCGAGAACGACCAGAATGGATTGAAGAACTCGTCGAACGAGAAACCTCGCCAAGCGTTGTTACCTCTCGAGCCAGACGTTATTCATGTTGAAATACATCTGGGTCGGGTTCAGGGTCAATCCGTGAACCTTGGCAGAGAGTGCCTTCGTCTGCGTCGTGCTGACAAGCCAGACCCATGGGCAATCCGGCCAGATAATGCTCTGCGCCTGCTCGTACAGATCCGAACGCTTGTCATGATCAGGCTCGGCCTCGGCTTGGTCGAGGAGCTTATCAACGTCGGGGTTGGAGTAATGGGACTGATTGGCTTCCGGGATGCCGGACGTGCCGTACAGGCTGGTAACGAAGTTCCCGGGGTCGCCGTTGTCGCCTGACCAACCCGTGAGTGCCATATCCGACAGCTTCGGATCACGGCTCTTCGCCAGGAAGGCGCCCCATTCAAGCTGTTGGAGCTTGACGTTGACCCCTACTTTGCTCCAGTACCCCTGTAACGCCGTCGCGACACGAGTACCACCAGCCGGGTTATACGAGCGCGTGGTCCCGTACACCCAGAACGTGAGTTCCTGGCTGGTATCGAAGTTCGCTTCCTTGAGCAAGGACTTCGCCTTCTCGGGATCGTATTTGAAGGGGGTCAGCGTATCGTTGTACGCCCACTCGACCTTCGGCTCCGGCGCGCCCATCGGCTCGGCAAGTCCGGCGAAGAGATGCTGGCAGAGGTCGTCCTTGTCGATCGCATAGTTAAGCGCCTGGCGCACGCGCTTGTCCGAATAGGGCGCGTGATCAACCGGGAGCGCGACACCGAGCACCGTCAGGCCAGGCTGAGTCAGGAGCTGGAGCTTGCTATCTTTCTTGATATCCCCGATCGATTCAGGTGCGGGATCGGTGATGATCTGAATCTCGCCGCTCTTCAGCTTGAGCAACTGAGTCGACGGCTCGGGCACGATCTGCAAGATCACTTTGTCGAGGTGAGGCTTGCCGCCCCAGTAGTCGGAATTCTGCTTGACCGTGATATGGTCGTTCGGGACCCACTCGACAAACGAGAACGGACCGGTACCGACCGGGTTCTTCTGCAAGTCGTAGCCGTATTTCTCAACCGCGGTGGGACTTGTCACTCCCGACCAAACCATCGCCAGGCTTGCCAGGAAGGCGGCGTGCGGCGCCTTCATCGTCACTTCAAGCGTCGACTCATCGCTCTTCTTATAGCTTGCGACCTCGCTGAATGTGAAATCGACGTAGCTGTCGATACCCTTTTGGTTACCGTAGTAATGAGCATTGCTCTTGTTGAGGAGACGGTCCAACCAGGCGACCGCTGCGTCAGAATTGAAATCAGAGCCGTCATGGAACTTCACGCCCTGACGTAGGCTGAACGTGTAGGTTTTGGCGTCCTCCGATATTTCCCACTTCTCGGCGAGGGAAGGCCCCACTTCGGTTGTTCCGAGCTTGTATGCCGTTAGCCCATCATAGATCATGGCCATGGCGTACCCGGAATTGTTGTTCAGTACCGACTCCGGGTCGAGCCCGGTCGCGTCAGCCCCCATCGTGATCGTGATGGTGCCGCCGTCCTGAGGCGTCGCGGTATCCGCGGTCGGTGAGGCAGACGCACCGCCGCCCGAAGATGGCGTCGCTCCCGCCGTCGTACCCGTGCTTGTGCTGCCACCAGTTGACGCGGTTGTCGTCGAGCCGGAACCGGAACTCGAACCGCCGCATGCGGCCAGGATAGAACTAACTGCCGGAACAGAGAGCCCGAATGCCGCAGCGCGGGTAATAAAACCGCGCCGTGTCATGCCACGTCCCAATTTATGCCCAGCAAAGGCACTTGCTCTCGTATCCAAACCCTACTCTCCTCATTCTAATTCTTGAGATATCCCGATGCCCATATCAGCATGCTCATATCTCCCACTACTATAGTACGGCGTGCCGCAAAGCACTGCCAACTGCATCAATTCATGGGACAACCTGCTCTGCCGACCGGTTCCACAGGATCACGACTTGACGCGCATAATCTCCATTAGACAGAGTGCCGCGGTGGGTATTCACTGAACAGAGGAGTAAGCAGATGACGGGACGGCTGGACGGCAAGATCGCGGTCATCACCGGCGCGGCCTCAGGGATCGGGCTCGAAACAGCCCGCCTCTTTGTCGCCGAAGGTGCTCGCGTCGTGATGGGTGATGTCAACGCCGATCGATTGACTGAAGCGGTCGCCTCAGTCGATGCCTCGGGTGAGTTCGCGGTGGGACATACCGTCGATGTCAGTATCGGCAGTCAGGTTGCCAATTTGATCTCAACCGCGATCAGTCGTTTTGGGCGGATTGACGTCATGTTCTCGAACGCCGGGATCAGTGGGCGGGGCAACGTGATCGATCTCCCCGAAGAGTTGTTCGATCGCATTATCGCGGTCAATCTGCGTGGCGCGTTCCTGTGTGCCAAATACGCGCTGCCGCATCTGATCGCTTCCGGCAGCGGATCGCTCATCTTCACCGCGTCGGAACTCGCCATGGTCGCC
>CALAGB010000212.1 GCA_937891245.1 uncultured Thermomicrobiales bacterium
TACGAAGCGAAGAGCACCTCGACCTCGCTCCTCGCCCCGCTCGCTTAGCGCCGATCGCTCGATCTCAGAACGCCGGCAACCCCGGCTCGTTTTCGAAGAGCCAGCTGATGTCGTTCTCGAAGAGGAGCGCGGTCATGCGACTGCCGGAGGGCTTGGCGAAGTAGTAGCCCTGCGCCAGGTCACAACCGAGGTCGCGCAGCCAGCCCGCCTGGGCGGCTGTTTCGACACCCTCCGCAACTACCCGCAGACCGAGTGAATGGGCCAGGGTAACCAGGGTCGAGACGATCACCGAGTTTTCGGAATCGCGGGTTAGGCCGGTCATAAAGGAACGGTCGATCTTCAGGCAGTCGATCGGAAAACGCCGCAAATAGCGCAGCGAGGACGATGAGGCGCCGAAGTTGTCGATCACGATCTTGATGCCGAGGCTCTTCAGGCCCTGCAAAATCGTGGCCGATCGCTCTGGGTCGTCCATGATGACATGCTCGGAGATTTCCAACGCCAGGGCTTTCGATTCGAGATTGCTGCGATCGAGCACGCCGGACACGATCGCTTCGAGATCTTCATCGTAGAACTGACGGCGTGAGAGGTTGACCGACACCAGCGGTGCCGGTTCGGCAAACCGCCAGCGCCGCGCCTGCCGGCACGCCTCGTTCAGCACCCACTGCCCGATCTGGTTGATCAAGCCGGTCGCTTCGGCCACCGGAATGAAGTCGGCAGGATAGACGAGTCCGTGGCCCGGGCGCTCCCAGCGAAGCAACGCCTCAACCCCGACGATCGCCCCGGACTCGAGCAACACCTTCGGCTGGTAATAAATCTGGAATTCATCGCGCGCCAGCGCCAGGCGGAGATCCTCTTCCAGCCGCCGGCGCTCTTGCACGGCCCGGTTCATGTCGGCATCGAAGATCTCAATGCGCGCCTTGCCGCTATGCTTGGCGCTGTACATGGCGACATCGGCGTTATGGATCAACTCCTCCGGCCGGTCGAGCGGCGAGCTGCTGACGGCGATGCCGATGCTGGCGGTCACCATCACTTCACGCTCGTCAAAGACGAAGGGCGTGTTGAGCGCGTCCATAACGCGCTCGGCCACGACCGTCGCCTCGGTCGGATCACGCATATCTTCGAGGAGCACGACAAATTCATCGCCGCCCCAGCGCGCGGCCGTGTCACTGGCGCGCATCGAGGTTTCGAGCACGGCGGCAATCGAGATGAGCAGGTGATCACCAGCAGCGTGCCCGAGCGTGTCATTGATCTCTTTAAAATTGTCGAGGTCGAGAAAGAGCACGGCGACCGGTCGGTTGTTACGGTCGGCACGCGCCAGCGCCTGTTCGAGCCGATCGAGCAGCAGCGCTCGGTTTGGGAGCGTGGTGAGTGGATCCTGAAAACCCTGGGCGACCGGCTCCACGACTGTCATGGCATCCTCTTCTCGTCTTTCATACCGCCGCCGCTCAACTGACTTACTCACGAGCTGTATCCCCAACCAGAGCGATACCCCGACCGTCGCGACAAAGCCGAGCAGGGTATCATGCTTCGATGTCGCATCTTTCAAAAAGCGCCAGGCGAGCAGCCCCCCGAAGATCGAGGTGGCCACCACGAGAATGATCAGCGGCCCCAGCAGCACGACCGTAAAGAACGCGCCGAGCACCAGGCTGAGCAGAACAATCAGGCTGATGCTCCCGAGCAGCGCCAGATGCTCCCGGAATCGACCGTTCCGTTGTCTGGGATCGGACGGCGGCGTACTCACACTGGCTGCCGCCGGATTTGCCCCGACTGCGAACCCGCGACCGAGCGCTTCGAGGGACGAAGGAGCGTGATGCGCATTGTATGACGTCTCCCATCTCCGCGATCGTGCGTTCCCCAACGAGCGTTCCGGCTCGACGATGGAGGCTGATCGGTGCGGCCGCCAAAGGTCATGCCACCGGCATAGCTAAAATGTACTGACCAGAGACCGGTACCACAACGGACCTCTGTCTTATGAATTCGGGGACATTAGTACTATGCTGCGAGGCGGTGGGACAACCGGCGGCATCCCGACCGATCGTCCCTGCCGTGGACGGCGGTGGAGTAGCCGTTTCAGGATTACCGGGAAAGGCTTGCTGCCGCGCGAATATGCATCATCGGTCTGCCGCAAACGGTCCAAGGGTCGATGAAAATGCTGCCATACCAACAGCCCCAGGAGGAATTCCCAGTATAATTCCGCACGTGGTTTACATATTCGAGCATTGGCTGTCCGAGCTGACGGTCACGTCAAGAGACGAGCATTTTGATGAGTGATCGCAACCCGGAAATTCTGGTCGGACGATCGCATGAGCGGATCCTCATCCAGAAACAGTTGAGCGCCGCGCAGCACGGCCATGGCGGGCTCGTCATCCTCAGCGGAGAGGCTGGCGTCGGAAAGACGACCCTCACCAGAGACATCTGCCGGAGAGCGAGCCAAAACGGAGCGCTCGTCCTCACCGGCCAATGCTACGACGGCGCCAACACGCCGCCCTACGGGCCGTGGGCCGAACTGCTCGAGCAGATCCACAACCTCCGGGAGCTGACGCCAAATCTCTCCGCCATTTCCGAACCGGACTTGAGCCGCAGCACCAGCCAGGCCGCCTTTTTTAGCGAGATCCGCGGGTTCCTGCAGGCCATCGCCCTGGAACGCCAGCTCATCATCGTGCTCGAAGATATGCACTGGTCCGATTCAGCAAGCCTCAACCTGCTGCGCGTCGTCGCTCGGCAGATCTTTACCGCGCCAATCTTGCTGCTCATGACATACCGGAGCGACGAGGTGACACGGAAGCATCCGCTCTACCAGCTGCTGCCTGTGCTGGTTCGCGAGGCGCTCGCGGTTCGCATCGACCTGTCCCCGCTGCGTGACGATGATGTCCGCCTGCTGATCGAACATGACTATCGCCTTCCCAGGGACGACGCGATCCGCCTGACCCACTATGTCCAGGCGTACGCAGAGGGCAACCCGTTCTTCGTGAGCGAACTGCTGCGCGCGCTCGAGGGCACAGCGCTGCTCCAGGCGGAGTCCGGCGCCTGGACGCTCGGCCGACTCCAGCCGATCGAGGTGCCGGTGTTGCTCCAACAGGTCGTTGACGCCAGACTCGCGCGACTCGGTGATGACGCGGACCACCTGCTCTCGACCGCGTCGGTGATCGGCGAAGTCGTACCGCTCGAGTTGTGGGCGAGCGTCTGTCAGGTATCTGAGGAAGCGCTCTTCCCGCTGATCGAACGCGCAACCGAAGCGCGTCTCTTCACGGCCTCGGCCGACGGGCTCACGGTGCACTTCGCCCATGCCCTGGTGCGCGAGGCGCTCTATCAACGCATCCTGCCGCCACGGCGCCGAGTCATCCACCGCGCGGTCGGTGAAGCGTTGGAGCATCAGGCCAGAACGCCCGAGTTCGACGAAGTCGCCTACCATTTCAGCCAGGCGGGCGATCCGCGCGCGGTCAACTGGCTGATCCAGGCGGGTGAACGAGCCCAACGCGCGTTCGCCTATCGCACCGCGGTGGAACGCTTCGAGTCCGCCTTGGCGCTGCTTGAGAAAGACGCGAGCGCACCGAACGAGCGTGGCTGGCTCAACCTTCGCCTGGCGCTCTTGCGACGCTTTCAGGACCCGACATCTGGAGTCGCCCGACTGGTTGAGGCCGAACAGCTGGGAAAGGAAACCGGCGACGCCGCGCTCGTTGCCTACGCGCACTATTTTCAAGGGATGCTGCGTCGGATGGCCGGCGACTTTCAGCAGTGGGTTGTGACCGCTGAGGAGGGAATCGCGCTGCTCGATGCGCTTTCGGCCGAAGATCATGCTCGACTGGCCGCGCTCGACACATCGAGCGATCGACTTGACGGGCAGAATGGCCGCGGCGATCTTACGCTAGCGCTGGGGGAAATGGGGCCGTTCGCCAGAGCCGTCGCGCTCGGCGAGCACATTATCAGCCTTCCGCCGGTAGAGACCGCCGGCTCACGCGGCGACGCCTACTATGGCCTTGGCTATGCCTATGCGGCGCTGGGTCGGCCGGATGCGGCACGGCACGCGTTTGGCCGTGCACGTGAGATCTTCCGCGCCGGCGATCATCTGAGCATGGTGCTGGCGACGCTGTGTGACGAACTCGCGCTGGCCGTGCTCCCGTTCCAGACCGATCAGCCCCTCGAACGGGAGCATCTCGAAACCGAGTTCCAACAGGCGTTCGTCGCGCTGGAAGACATCTTTGACCCCGGCGCGGCGCGCATCGCGCATGTCGTCTCTGACGTGCTGAACGGTCATTGGGGTGACCTGCTCGCCACGGTGCAGCAGAACAGCCCACGCTACATCCGGCTGGTGGTGGTCGCGCTCGTCGCTCCTCTTGCCCGCGAACAGGGCAACCCGGAACTCGCCTGGGCGCTCGTTTATGAGGGCTTGCCGGACGGTCCGGACACCGATCCCGGAGCGTCCGCCGGATACATCGTGCCCATGCGCGCGCTCGCCATACAACTTGCGCTCGACGCCGGCGGCCTTGATGCCGCGCACCGCTGGCTGGAATCGTTCGATCGCTGGATCGAGTGGAGCGGAGCTGTCCTTGGCCGGGCCGACGCACACCGCTGCTGGGCCGAGTATTTCCGCGCGCGGAACAACCGGAGTGCCGCACGCATCCGAGCCGCGCAGGCGCTGGAAGCGGCAGCTGCACCACGTCAACCGGTCGCGCTGCTACGAGCACAACGGCTGCTTGGTGAACTCGATCTTGAGGACGAACAGCTGGAGCCGGCACGAGCGCACCTCGACGCGGCGCTGGCGCTCTCC
>CALAGB010000213.1 GCA_937891245.1 uncultured Thermomicrobiales bacterium
GGGGCGGCGCCGGATGAGATCGCGGTGGTGGAGAACGCGACGCGGGCGTTCGATATGGCGTTTTATGCCATACCGCTTCAGCCGGGCGATCGGATTTTGACGTCGGTCGCCGAGTACGCCAGCAACGTCATCAGCTACTACCAGGTGGCGAAGAAGACGGGCGCGGTGGTTGAGGTCGTGCCGAACGATGAGTCCGGGCAGCTGTCGGTCGAGGCGTTGCGCGGGATGATCGATGAGCGCGTCAAGCTGATCGCGTTGAGTCATATTCCGACGAACGGCGGGCTGGTGCAGCCGGTGGCGGAGATCGGCAAGGTGGCAAAAGACGCTGGCGTCCTCTTCCTGCTCGATGCCTGCCAGTCGGTCGGACAGCTGCCGGTCGATGTGCGCAAGATCGGCTGCGACATGCTTTCGTCGACGAGCCGCAAGTATTTGCGCGGACCGCGCGGGGTTGGCTTCCTCTATGTGCGTAAGGACCTGGCACAACAGCTGGAGCCGCCGTTCCTCGATCTACAGGCGGCAACCTGGACCTCGGTCGACGACTATGGCATTCGGCCGGATACGCGACGGTTCGAAAACTGGGAAGCGAATATCGCCGGGAAGATCGGCATGGGCGTCGCCGCCGATTACGCCATGGAGGTGGGTATCTCGGCGGGCTGGGCGCGCATCCAGCAGTTGGCCGATGGCTTGCGCGAACGGATCGACGCGATTCCCGGCTGCAGCGTCCACGATCTCGGCGCCACGCGCTGCGGCATCGTCAGCTTCTCGGTCGAAGGGTACGATCCGCAGGAGATCATGGAACGGATGGCCGAACATCGTATTAATGTCCGCACATCGACCGTCTTCTCGACGCGCTTCGATATGACCGCACGCGGGATAGATCACCTCGTACGCGCCTCCGTTCACTATTACAATACCGATGACGAGCTCGATCAAACAGCGGATGTGTTGGCCGCTCTGGCCAGGAAGAACGCGTGATCGCCGAACAGCCGTCACGATTGGTAAGATAGAAGGCGGGAAAGATCATATCAACAGGATTAGAAGGAAAGCGTGAGCGAACTTCGAGCCGGGTCGACTCCACTGTACCAACAGCTTGCCACCAGGCTCCGGGAGCAGATCGCGACCGGCATCTTCCGGCCCGGCGACCGGCTTCCGTCGGAAGACGCGCTCTGCGCCGAGTACGGTGTCAGTCGTATTACCGTGCGCGCGGCCCTCGATCAACTCGTTGATTCGGGGCTCCTCTGGCGCAAACGCGGCAAGGGCACGTTCGTCTCGAGCCGTCAGGTCGAGCAGGATCTCATTCACTTAACCGATTTTGTCGAGGATATGGCCGTCGCCGGCTTGCAGCCCTCTTCGCGCGTCACCTATTGGGGCGAAGAACCGGTCCCGGAAGAGGCGGCCGAAGCGCTCGGACTCACCGGCGCTCTGCCGGTGGTGCGGCTCGATCGGCTGCGCCTCGCCGACAACGTACCGATCGCCTTCGATGTCACCTATCTGCCGCTCCGCTATGGGCGGCTGCTCGATCGCGATTCGCTCGAACACGAGACGATCTACCATCAATTAGAGACGCAGTACGGCATTCCGGTTATCTCTGGCACCTTCGTGGTCGAAGCGGACCTGGCGTCGCAAGACATGGCACGCCAATTGGAGGTCGAGCGCGGAGCGCCGCTGCTCGTCATCCATCGCACGTCGTTCAGCCAGGCACGCGATCCGATTTACTACCAGATCCGATCCTATCGCGCCGATCGCGTGCGCTACCGGCTCGAGGTCACGCGCGATTACCCCGATCGCCGGACGCATCTCATGGAATTCGCTCCCGTTTTCGAATCGGAATCTGAGTGAGCGTCACGCTTGAGAATGGCACCCGCCGGCACCTGATTCTGGTGCGCCCCTGCAATGCTGGAACACATCGAGGAGAGTTCATTGTCTTCACAGCGGATCGGGTTCGTTGGTGTGGGCGCGATGGGCCTACCGATGGCCAAACGGCTCCGCGACGCCGGATACTCGCTCGTCTTCTCCAGCCGCCGTGCTGAGGCGATCGGGCAACTCGAAGCGGCCGGTGCTCGCGCGGTGCCGAATCCGCTCATCGTCGCCCAGGAGTGCAACGTCTTTCTCAGCTGCCTGCCAGCGGACGCCGAACTCGGCGAGGTCTACCTTGGGCCCGAAGGTGTGGTCGAACATTTGCCGCGCGGCGCGACCATCATCGATTTCAGCACGACATCGCCGGTCGTGATCCAGCGGGTGGCGGCCGAGGCGATTGAGCGCGGAATTCGTGTCATTGACGCGCCGGTCTCGGGTGGTACCTGGGGCGCCGAACGCGGCACGCTGACGATCATGGCCGGCGGCGATGCCGACGTCATTGAAGAGATGCGACCGATCCTATCGGCCCTCAGCCAGTCGATCTTTCACGTCGGCGAGGTCGGCATGGGCAAAGTCTTCAAGCTGGTGAACAACCTTCTGACCGGCACGATGATGGTACTGACCGGCGAAGCGCTGGCGGTCGCCGCCAACGCCGGTGCGGATCTGGAAATGCTGCATCAGGTCGTCTCGGCCAGCTCCGGCAACTCCCCGGTCTGGGCCGACGCGGTACCCAAACTGCTGCACGGCGACGACGCGCCGCCCGGATTCCGGCTCGAACTGATGCGCAAGGATGTCCGTCTCGCCGCTTCGCTCGGCGAAGACCTCGACACGCCGATGCCGCTCACCTCACTCGCACTGCAATTTTTCACCGCCGCCTGCGCTCGCGGCATGGGCAAGCAGAGCGCCAGTGATGTCGCCCGCCTCGTCGGCCGACTCGCGCGGGCCTCGTTCGAACCGACCCGCGAGGACGCCTAGCAGCCCTCACCCCCCGGCTGGGGGTGAGGGCTGCTGCTGCCGCGTCGACGACACGCGCCTAATGGCGCGCCGTCGATTTTGGCACCTTGATGCCGATGATCTTCACCTGGATCGAGTTCGTCTTAAAACCGACCTCGACCAGCGGCGGCAGCGACAATGTCGCCAGCTTCTTGTATCCATTGATGACCGTCTCCTTGCTGGGCAGGCTCGCGGCGAGCTTCACGACCGCCGGTTGCTGGCTCAGATACGCCTTAATGATCTTGTTGCTTGCCTGGACGAAGGCAGCCTGCGTCCGCGGGTTGGCGAATGCTTGGCGGAGGAACTGTTCCTGCGCGCTCGACAGCGCCTTGCCGTTCGTGTCGATATAGCGGACCGGGTTGTTGTCGACGTAGGTGTACGGGTTCAGTGCCATCGGATCATCAATCGCCACCTGCGGATTCGACTGGAGCGCCGGATCGGGCGAGATGAACTGATTCTGTCGCGGGTCTTCGAAGCGCGCACCGTAGTAGTAGAGCTGCGTCACGCTATCGAACGGATGCGACGTGTACAGGTACGGGATGACGTGCGGATTGCTCACCTCGTCCACCCAGGATTCCCCGCTCGGGAAATACTCCAGGTGCTCGAAGAGATTGCCGGTCAGGTCGGTGACGTAGGCGGTGCTGCCGGTGAGATTTTGATGGTAGAAGTACTGACCGCTTTCATACGTTCCGTCCGTCACCACGTCCTGCTGAGCGACACGCTGCGTGCCGACGAAGATGTTCTTCACCGCGTTGTCGCCGTTGATGACCGTGTAGTAGGGATTCACGTTGGTCGTCACGCCGCCCGGTCCAACCGACACGATCCGGTTGCCCCGGTCGTCATAGCGGTACGTCGTCGTCTGGCCGTTGTTCGCGATGCTCTGAACCCGGTTCTCCTCGTCCCAGGTGATCGTACGCCGCACGTGGGTCGCATCGTCTTTCCAGCCGGTCTGGTTGCCGTTCGCGTCGTAGCTGTAGGTCGTGTCGGTCTCCGGCGCGTGGCCGCTCCCCTTGCCATTGCTCGGCCCTGAGAGCGTACCTGCACCAGACAGGTGGCTGACGGCATTCGGCTGCGAGCCGGTGTAGCTGTAGGTCCAGTCACGGGTGGTCGGCGCCTGTATTTGGGCTGCGCCGCCCGGCTCGGTGATCGTGTCAGTCTGCGTCTTGGTCAAGATATCGCCCAGCGAGTCGTAGGTGAGCGACTGGCTGTAGGTGCGCGTCTTGTCAGGCGCAAACTGGTACGTGCCGCTCGCACCGGTCAGCCGGTAGAGGGGATCGTAGGTGTAGTTCTGGATGCTCGGTCCGCCATACTGCGAGGCATCAGGGACCGGCACGTCGTTCTGCTCGATCGTCACATTGCCGACGGCGTCGTAGACGTAGGTCTCGTTCTGGAAGAGTCCAGCGCTATTGCCCGTCTGGACGTTCTGCAAGCGCTGGGAGGTCGGCGTGTAGCTGTTGATTGTCTGGACACCGTTGCCATCTCGCTGGAGCGCCAGGTGACCAAACTTATCGTACTGCAGGCTGCTCGCGTACGTATAGCTGTTGCTCCCCTTGACGCCGGCCACGCTGTTGACCAGCCCACCGAGGCCATAGCCATACGTGACGACCTCGCCATCCGGATAGGTAAGCGACGCCAGCCGGTTCCAGGTGTCGTAGACATACGACGTGGTATAGGTCGCCAGCGGCTGGCCATGGATCGGATTGACCGTATCCGCCTCGCTGGTCACCTCGCCGATCTTGCCGTAGGCATAGGCCTGCTGACCCGCTTGATCGACCGTGGTGATAACGCGACCGGCGCCGTTGTTGGCCACGCCGGGGCCACCGTAGGTGTAGCTCACATTGTTGCCGGGGAAATCGGGGTAAGTGATCGACGTCAGATGCGTGTAGTCATAGCCATACTGAATCGCCTTGCCCGAACCTTTCTTGGTCGCTGCCAGATTGGCGGTAACCTTGCTGGTCAGGTTCGAAGCCATGTCGTAGGCCATCGTCGTCAGCCCCGAATTGGGGGTGTTGATTGACGTTTCGCGGCCGAGGTTGTCGTAGACCATCGTGGTGACGTGGCCCTGATCGTCGGTCATTGAGGTCAGCTGGTTGAGCGGGCTGTAGTTGTAGCTCGTCCAGACCTGCTGATCGCCGTTGAACATATCGACCGATGTCACCTGCTGCCGGATGTTAGTATAGGTCGCGGTCTTGTTACCGAGGGCGTCGGTCACCGTTGTCATAAACTGGGTCGCGCCGTTGCGATCCGCGCCGAAGGCATACGCGTAGCCCGTGGTGGCACCGCTCGGAGCGATGTACTGAGTCAGCCGGTCGAGCACGTCATAACTCGACGTCGCCGGTTGCTGGCTGTCGTAGGTGGCATTGAAGCTTCCCGGCGTCCCAAGCGGTTCGGTTGTCGGGTAGTACTGCGCGATCACCCGGCCGAGGAAGTCGAACGTAACCCGACCGGAGACGACCATCGTCTCTTCCGGCGCGCTGCCGGCCGCGGTGAAGACCGTCGCGTTGTGTTTGCTTTGCACGACCCGGTCGAGTCCGTCGACGATGGTAACGTTGTCGAGCGTCCCGCCGTGTAACGTGTCGATCGCATGTGTCTCCGCCCAGGAGAGGCTGTCCTTTACGAGATGATATTCGTAGGTGACGCTCGCATTGCCCGTCCCTTGCTGGTACGGCCCGGTGATGGATGCCAATCGCCCGAAGACATCGTAGTTGTAGCTGGTCGTGTTGCCGTTGATATCGGTCGATGAGGCAATCGTGCCGAAGAACGGATCGTACGTCGATGTCGACTCGTAGCCGAAGCTATCGGTCGTCTTGGCGACATAGGTGTCGGTTGGGTCGTAGGTGTAGTTCACGGTGTACCGCTGTCCGGCGCCGTTGGGCGGTGAAGTAATCGACTTGATGTTGTAATGCTCGCCGGTCGCATCGTAGTAGGTGATATCCGTTTGGGCGAAGCTGCCGTCAGCCAGATACTGGCGGATCTCGGTCGGCGCTCCTTCAGAGCAGGGGACCTCGGCGACCTGATGGCGCAATACGTTTCCGTTTGCATCGGTCACGCTGACGCTGGTCGGCACATTGAACAGGTAGACGTCAACGCAACTCACATACTGAATCACGCTCGTCACCGCGTTCAACGGGCCGTCGCCGCTGTCGCTGATCAACGTGGTCCGGCCGAGGTCATCGTACTGATACGTCACCGTATTCGTCTTGCCGGGTGTCGCCTGGCCCCAGTAGTAGCTCTTGGTCGTTTGACTTAGCTGCGGGAAGACCTCGTCGTTCGTGAGCGATTGCGCCTCCCCATTGGTGATCGTCTGACCCGTCGTCACGTCGAGCAGGGTGTAGCTGTTGTCGGTTTCGGTGGAGATGGCGCCGCCGCCGTCTTCCACCTTCTCATTCAGCAACAGCCCCTGATCGTAGTAGTTGTCGTTGGCGTAGGTGTCGACGATCGTGCGGTAGATCGCGCCGGTCGACGGATCGATCTGATTCGTTGTCACCGTCGCGTAGCCGTACACCTGGCGTTCCATGCGGTTATAGAAGTTATTGGCATATGTGTACGTCGTGATCTGGGTATTCGCACTCGCGGCCGGCGTGTTGTCGGTGACGACGACTTTGGACATCGTCCAGACCGAAGCCGGAGCCGCGGTCGTGTTGCCGTCGCGCGTGTACTCGATGCTGAAGGAGGCGCCAAGCGGCCGGCTCACGGACTTCAGCAGGTTCGTGTTGCCGGTGTTGTTCGGGGCGACGTCGATCGAATCGTTCGATGTGCTCGAAAGGTCATCGGGGAAGCCGTCGCCGTTGATGTCACGGAGTTGCAGTTGCTGGCTCGAATTGGACCGGCTGTAGTCGAAGCCGGGATTGACGATGATGTAGCAGAGGTCGGTCGGGAAGCAGAGCGGCCCGATGCCGATCGTGAAGTAGGCTGCGCCACCGAGCGTCGTGCTCTGGCTCGTGGCGATATCCGAGTCGGCACCATGCCAGACCACCGGCGCGGCGAACCCGTTGCCAGTGTTGATGGCAACCATCAGCTCACCGTTGCTCTCGGAAACGTAGTCGGCCAGCGCGTCGCCGTTCATATCAACGAGCACACCGTCGTCGTGATCGGTCTCCTGGCCGCCACTGATGCCTCCGCCAAAGCCGTACATGCCGTCGCTGAATCCGATCGTGCCACCAACGGTGAACGACTGGCTGGCGCCCTTCTGCGAAACGGCGTCGTTGCTCCAGGTGACTGGTGACATGAACGTGTAGCCGAGGTTGAAGGCAACCGTCATGTGGCCGTCGGTATAGGTCGAGAGCTTGTCGGGCAGGCCGTCGCCGTTGATGTCGATGAGGTCGGTATTCACCAGATCGCCGCCGACCGCATGGTCACCGCTCTGATTCGTCTCGCCCTGGGCGTACTGACCGCTGATGCCGAGATTTAACTCCTGGCCGCCGTCGGAGGCGGTTGTCGGCGGATCGCCGTCGGGTTCGGAGCCGGTCGCGCTGCCGCCGCGCGTGGCGACGCCGCTCGAACTGGAAGAACTCTCCGCGACCTGGCCCTGGGCATCCGCCTCGGCCGAGCCGGTATTGCCGGAACTGCCTGGCCGGGTCGTCAATGCACTGCTCTCGCCCGCATCCGACGATTCTGAGCCGGACGAGGCTTCCGCGCTGCCGGACCCCGCAGAGTTGGCCTGCCGCGTAGTCCCCGAGTTCGGATCGGCCTGCTGCGGCGCGTTGGTATTCCCCTTGGCATCTGACGTGAATTTGGCCGGGCTACCCTCTGCACCGATATTCCAGGCGATCGAGTGACTCTGGCGCACATTACCGCCCAACGCCGGCTGGGTTGTCGCCGATTCGTCGAGCGCGCCGACGGTGTTGGTGTACTGGATGCTGCTCGAGCCGACGACATCGGGGAAGCCGTCGCCGTTCATATCGATCTCGTCGAGATTGCCGTCGCTGGCGCCCCAGGAATAGGAGCCGCCGATACCGAGGACGGCGCCCTGAATCGCATCTTGCTGCGATTCGCTCATCTGGCTAACCGCGCTGGCGCCCGCGAAGCTGTTCGGATCGGGCACGCTAACGTAATCCTGCGTCAGTCGTGCGCTGCTCATCGTGCCGGCGCGGACCCAGATCCCATTCTTCTGGCCGAGCCACTGATCGGGTACCTGTACCGGCGGGTTCGAAAGCGTGTCGAGGTGGGCGGGGCTCGGTGTCAGCGCCCAGGCGGTCGCCGAGATCGGATTGTTGGCACCGGCGGCACCGGAGAAGCCGCTGTTCGGGTCGTAGTTCTGCGTCGGGTAGCCGGTGTGCGGATCGATACTCAGGTCCGGATGGTAGTAATTGTCCGGCGACGGGTAGTCGCTCTGGTTGTACACCAGCTTCGACTCATCCAACGCCGTGCCATCGCTGGTGCTGCCGCCGTTGTAACCGGCAACCGCCCAGCCACGATACGGCTGCGCGAAGAGGCCCTTGTCCTGTGAATTGGATGGATTATAGAGCCCATGGACCTGCGCCGCGTAGCTGTTCGAAC
>CALAGB010000214.1 GCA_937891245.1 uncultured Thermomicrobiales bacterium
TGCACTCGCCCGGTTGGCCGTGCGGCTCGCCGAGATCGTTCAAAGCTTTGAGTTGATCGCGAAGGCTACCGCATATCCGACCGAGCAGCCTGTTGTGCGGGAGGTAGTGAACGGCATGCGTCACGCGACCGTGGAAACACCCCGCGGCGTCGCGGTGCTCCACATGACCGTCGATGGTGACCAGGTCACACACGTCCACCTCGAGTCGCCCTCGCGCGTGCTGGTCTCCTTCGTGCCCGAGGTCGCCGAGGGGGCCGAGGTCGACGATGCACTCATTGCAGTCGCGTCGCTTGACCTCTCGCCCTGGGAGATCGACCGATGACCGCGCTGCTCTTTGTCCTGCTGCTCTTGATCGGTGCCTATGTGGTGACGGTGATCGAGCGCTGGGCCGTCACCGGTCGCATCGACCCTGTGGCACCGCTGGCCGGGGCACTTGCCCTGCTGGCCACCGAGTCGATCGTGCCCCGAAGGCCGGATCGTACTCTGTTTGATGCCGCTCCGGTTCTGATGCTGATCTCGGCTGTCCTCGCCGCGGCGGTCCTCCCGCTGACCAGCAGCGGCATCGTCGTTGATCTGGCCACGGGCGGGCTCTTCGTCAATGCAGCGCTTGTTTATATCATGGTCGCGCTCGTGATGGCTGGCTGGGGCGCGGACGGCGCCTATGCGATGGTCGGTGGCTGGAGCTTCCTCGGACAGCTCATCGCCTACTCGATGCTCATCGTCATGCCGATCGCCGCTGTCGCGATGCGGGCTCAGTCGCTCTCAACAGTCGCGATCGTTCAGTCCCAGGCGTCGGTGTGGAACGTCATCACGCAGCCGCTCGGTTTCGTCCTCTTCGTACTCGCGGCGATGGGAGCGAGCTTCCTGCCCCCATTCGACCTTCCCAACGCGACCGCCCTCGCCATGGGCGTTGCCGGGGAGTACACCGGCGTCCGGCTCGCCGTCTTTCGTCTGGGGCGTCTCGTCCTGGTCGTGACGCTTGCCACTGCGATCACCGTCTTCTTCCTCGGCGGCTGGCTTGGACCGCTTCTGCCCGGCTGGGTCTGGACCCCGGTCAAGACGCTCGTCGTCGCTGCGACGCTCCTGGCCGGCGGCCGCTACGTCCCGCGCCTGCGCCAGGAACACCTGTTGCAGTGGAGTTGGAAGCTCGGCATCCCACTGGCCCTGACGAACATCGCCTGGGTCGGCGTGACATTGTTGGCGGTGCGTTAATGGGACAACCCATCGCGGTTGGTTTCTTCGGCGTGGTCGCCATCTGGTTCGCGATCACGGTCTTCCGCACGTCTTCGATGGTGCGCTCGGCGCTCGCGCTGCTCGCGGTCATGGTCGCGCTCGGCGGGATCTTTCTGGCACTCGAGGCGGAGTTCCTGGGTGTCCTGCAGTTGATGATGATGGCCAGCGAGATGACGATCATGGCGATCTTCATGGTGATGTACATGATGGATCCGGGCGGGCTTGGCCAGATGGAGATGACGCACCAGAAGCGCTCGGCCGGGTTGGTTGGGGCGCTGGGCGCGCTCGGCGGCGTCACCCTCGCGGTGTTCGTTGCCTGGGGTGGCGGCGCGACCGTGCCGACCCCGACCGGGCAACTCCGGTTGCTGGGCCTGGAAATCATGGGCCGCTCGATGCTCATCTTCGAGACAGCGGGCGTCACCATTCTGGTCGCGATGATCGCCGCGACCGCCGTCGCGATTGCGAGGTGGCGATGACCCTGACGCTCTGCCTTCTGGTTGGCGCGGTACTTTTCGGCATCGGGCTCTACGGTGCCTTCAGCCAGACCAACCTCGTCATGATCATGATGGGCGTCGAGGTCATGCTCGGTGCCGCGATGCTCAACCTGGTCGCCTTTTGGCGTTTCCTCCATCCCCAGGCGTTTTCCGGCCAGATGTTTGTGCTGATCGTCATGACCGTCATGGCCCTCGAAGCCGCCGTCGGCTTTGGGTTGGCGACCGCCCGCTTCCGAGCAAAGGGTTCGGTCGAGATGGAAGAGGCGGCGGAACTGAAGGGATGATAACACCACTCGTGGTTGTCCTTGGCTCGCTCGGCACCGGCGCCCTCATCCTAGCGCTGCGTCGCTTCGTCGTGCCCCTCGCACTCGCCGGTGCCACGCTTTCCTTCCTTGCGGCGATCGCGACCTTCACGCAGGTTCAGATGACCGACTCGCGCGTACTCCAACTGCCGGGGCTACCCAGCTTCCCATTTCTCCTGCTGGCCGATGCCCGCGCGAGCCTGCTGGCAATGGTCGTCGCCACGGTCAACCTCCTGGTCGTGATCTACGCCGCAGGCTACATGACTGACGAGCGCGACCAGGCGCGTTTCTTCGCCGAACTGGCACTCTTTACGGGCGCGATGCAGATCCTCCTCCTTGCTGGCGACTGGATTCTTTTCATCACCGCCTGGGAAGTCATCGCCCTGGCGTCTTACCTGTTGATCGGCTTTTGGTTCGAGCGCTCCGGCGTCAAGGAAGCAGCGACGCGCGCCTTCCTCGTGACCCGCGGGGCGGACCTCGGACTCTACTCCGGCGCCATCATCCTCTCGATGGAGGCCGGCACGACGCGCATCGACGATACGCTCCGACTCGGTGGGACGGCCGCATTGGTTGCCGGTGTGGCGCTGCTGATCGCGGCGATCGGCAAGGCGGCGCAGGTCCCGTTGCAAGGCTGGCTGCAAGATGCCATGGTTGGCCCGACCCCGGTCTCGGCACTGCTCCACGCCGCGACCCTGGTAGTCGCTGGCGTCGTGCTCCTCCTTCGCGTCTTCCCGCTTCTCTCTCCCAGCGTCCTGTTACTGGTCGGGCTGGTCGGGGGCGTCACGGCGCTCATCACCGGACTGACCGCCGTATCTCAGCGAGACTTTAAGCGACTGCTGGCCTCCTCGACGTCCAGTCAGCTCGGCTTCATGTTCTTGGCAATCGGGGCAGGCTGGCCCGGCGCCGCGCTCTTTCACCTCGTCACCAATGCCGCGATCAAGAGCAGCCTCTTCCTCGGCGCGGGGATCTATCAGCACACCCGCGGCTCGACCCGCTTCGACGCGCTGCGCGGCGTCGGTCGTCGTCATCGCTGGGTGTATGCCGCGCTCGCCGTCGCCGGCCTTTCACTGGCGGGCATCCCGCCGCTGGCCGGTTTCTGGTCCAAGGACGCGGTGTTCGCCGCCACCCTGACCGGTCGCCACGCCGCGATCTTTTCGCTGTTCGCGGTCACTGGAGCGGTTCTGACGGGAGTTTACGTCGCGCGCGCGCTGCGCCTGCTCTGGCGCGGCCCGGACACCGACGAGCGGTCGGATCGTGAGCAGCGAATCAGCGGGCTCACGTGGATGGCGGTCGGCTTCGGCTGGTTGGTAGTGTTGGCCGCCGTGCTCGGACTCGCTGAACCCGTCCTCGAGCGGCGATTGGGGGTCACTGTGCCACAACGCGCGGCCGCGCTCCTGCTCGGGCTCCTCGCCGCACTCCTTGGACTCGTGGCTGGCTGGCTTCGTCCGGCCGATTACTGGCTCCGAAGGCTGCGGCCGGTTGCCGAGCGCGGCTTTCGCGTCGGTGACGGGCTCATCGACGTGGCGGTGCGTCCGTCGCTGGCGCTGGCACGAAGCTGCGACATCTTTGATCGAGGTATTCATGACTTCGTGCTTTCGACCGGCCACGGCGCTCTCCGTCTGGCGCTCGGCGCGCGGTTTCTCGACGACGGCATCCATCGCGTCGTAGACGGCATTGGAGCCCTCGGCCTGGCGCTCGCCGGCCTCACCCGGCGGTCGGACGAGGTTGGTATCGAGCGGCTGATTCTCGCCCTCGTGAGCGCCGTGCGCACGCTTGGTGGACGGGCCCGCCAGTTGCAGACCGGTTTGATCTATCGCGAGCTGCTGCTCGCGTCGGTGGGTGCCCTCGCTATTCTCCTCGTTGTCGTGTTGACCTACTGAGTGAAGGAGGCGTCGTGGTGCCGCTGGTCTCGATCATGGTCTTCCTCCCGCTGGCGGGCGCGCTGGTTCTCGTCGCGCTGCGCGGCGCGTCCCCCCGACAGGCGCACCTCGTCGGCCTGATTGCTTCGGGGCTCACGCTCCTCGCGGCGCTCGGCATTTGGATGCGGGGCGTCGACGGCGGGTTCGCGCAGGTCGAGGAAGTTGCCTGGATCCCGTCGCTCGGGGCAGCCTACCGCGTGGGCGTCGACGGCGTGAGCCTGCCGTTGGTTCTGTTGACAGGCGTGTTGTTCGTGGCAGCGCTGCTCTTCTCGCTCAAGATGGACGAACGCGTCGGCGCCTACGTTGCCCTCTTCCTCCTACTCGAGACCGCCTGCCTCGGCGTGTTCGTGGCGCTCGACCTGGTACTCTTCTACGTCTTTTGGGAGGTGACGCTGGTCGCGATGTACTTCATCATCGCCGGCTGGGGTCATGAGGATCGCCAGCGAGCCGCGCTCACCTTCTTCCTCTATACATTGCTCGGGAGTCTTCCATTACTACTGGCGATCCTCTCGCTCTACCTCGGGAGCCAGCCGCACACCTTCGATATGCGTGCTCTCATCGCCGCACCGCCACTTGCTGGTCTGACCGCAACGCTGACACTCGTCGCATTGCTGATCGCTTTCGCGGTCAAGACTCCCGTCTTTCCCTTCCACACTTGGCTGCCGGCGGCGCACGTTGAGGCTCCGACCGCCGGCAGCGTGGTCCTCGCCGGTGTGCTGCTCAAGTTGGGCACCTACGGACTCATCCGGTTCGCGCTCCAGATGACTCCAGACGCGTTGCGCTCCGCCGCGCCGGTGGTAGCCGTCTTCGCCGTCTTTTCGGCGCTGTACGGCGCGTTCGTGGCTCTGGCGCAGACCGATCTAAAACGCATGGTCGCCTATACCAGCGTCAACCATATGGGCTACGTTGTGCTGGCGGTTGCCGTGGCCGCCGCCGCTTCGCGCGAGGTGGTGCGCTCGGTCGCGCTCGACGGTGCGGTGCTCCAGATGGTCAGCCACGGCATCGTCACCGGCGCCCTCTTCCTTCTCGTCGGAATGCTCCAGGATCGGGCCGCCACGCGCGATATGGCGCAGTTCGGCGGCCTTTTGCGGGTGACCCCGGTGCTCGGCTGGTTCTTCATCATGGCCGCCTTCGCCTCGCTCGGGCTGCCGGGACTGGCCCATTTTCCCGCCGAGTTCCAGATCTTCCTGGGTACGTTCGGTGTCTGGCCGATCGCCCTCGTCGTGCTGCTGGGCATCCTCATCACCGCTGGGCTTTACCTGCGCGCGATCCAGGCCACCTTCCTCGGCGCGGTTCCCGATCGGTGGCTGACGATGCCGGGTTTGACCCGGAGTGACATCTGGTCGGTCGCGCCGCTTCTGGTCCTGACGCTCGTCATCGGCATCGCCCCCTGGTGGCTGCTCGACCTGATTCACGCCACGGTGGAACGGATCACCTCGTAATGCCCGAGACGTCGATGGCGCACGACCTGGGTCTCTTGCTTCCCGAAATCGCCCTGCTGCTCACCGCCATCGCGGCTCTGACTGCTGGGATGCTTCGGCGCGACGGCTGGGCGCTGCCCGTCACGCTGGTCGGGCTGGCCATCGCGTTCGGCCTCAGTGTACCGCTTGTCGGCACCCAGACGAGCATCTTCGAGGGCACCTTCCGCGTCGACGCGCTCAGCATCTGGGCCAAACTCATCCTGCTGCCGGCCACGGCGCTGGTCGCGGTGCTGGCACTCCCGGAGGTCCGCGGCACCGACCGGGAGGCAACAGTCTTCAGCCTGCTCTCCTTCACCACGCTCGGCGCTCTGGCTCTCGCCGGGGCCGGCGATCTGATGTTCCTGGTGCTTGGGCTGCTGTTGAGTGGATTCGGCGCCTTCGCCCTGGTCGCATATCCGCGTACTGATCGCGCGACCGAGGCAGCCATGAAGTATTTCGTCTTCGGGGTGGTCAGCGGTGCGGTCATGACCTACGGCCTGACCTTCTGGTTCGGTGCGACCGGATCGACTCTCCTCAGTGACGCCCAGCCGCTCGGCGACGCGCGGTTGGCCGGCATGGCCTCGCTGCTCGCTGTCTTGGTCGGGCTCGGGTACAAGGCAGGGCTGGCTCCTTTCCACTTCTGGGCGCCCGACGCCTACGAGGGTGCGCCACTCGCTGTGGCTGCGTACCTGTCGGTCGTGACCAAGATCGGCGCCATCTTTGGCCTGGCCCAGGTGGCGATCAGCCTGGCACCGGTTGGGGTCGGCTGGCGCCCGGCGGTGGCGACGGTAGCGATCATCTCGATGACCTTCGGCAATCTGGCTGCGTTGCGGCAGATCAATGTCGTGCGGCTGCTCGCCTACTCCTCGATCGCGCAAGCCGGTTACTTCCTGGTCGGCCTGGTTGGTGCCGGCACGAGTTTGCTCGCTCTTCGCTCACTTATCGTGTTCGCGGCGGCCTACGGTGCAATGAACATCGGCATCTTCGCCGTGGTGGCGCAAGCCGGTCGCGATATCGACGCATTCGCCGGGCTGGGCCGTTCGCGACCGTGGATCGGCGCGTCCGCGGTGATTTTCCTCCTGTCGCTGGTCGGGGTACCTCCACTCGCCGGTTTCTTCGGCAAGCTGCTGCTCTTCGGCGCGGCGATCGATGTTGGATATACCTGGCTCGCGGTGGCGGCAATCGTCAACAGCGTCCTCTCGCTTGCGGTCTATCTGCGCATCATCGTGCCGATGTACCAGCAGCCGGGCATCGAGCGACCAGTGTCAGTCGAGCCGACCTTCGTCTGGAGTTCGGCACTGGTTCTCACGATCGGGCTGGGGCTGGGCGCACAGGTCTTGATCGGCGGAATTCTCTAGTTCGAGAGACCAACGGGACTGTCGATGTCCTGCTGAACAGCGATCCGTACTCCACGACGTTCGCGAGCTGGTTCGTCATGCCCAGGTCGAGGAGCTCCTTTCTCTGCGTCTATTCGGTTCGTGTAGGGAACATTTCAGAGGGACGACATGCGCGTTGGCCCCCTGGCTGCTCGGGCCGATGTGAGCAACAAGACCGTCCGCTCGTACGAGGCGATCGGGCTACTGCCGAACCCATTGCGGGCCCCGAACGGCTATCGCTGCTCTACCGAAGCCGTTCACGCTCGGGTACGGCTCATCATGCGGGCGCAAGCGGCCGACCTGAGCCTCCAGCCGGGTGGCATCGCATGACGCCTGTTCATCTCGTATTCTGGAGCATTCGGTGCAGATCCGTTGCAGGCGGTTCGGCCGCCTCGGGCGTGTCAGCGCCAGCTACCTCGATGCGGTCGGCGGCCCGACCTCCTGTCCGCTCTGGCTGGGGCAACTCCGCTCCTACGGGTGTAGGGCAGGGCTCTCCGTCGCACAGAGGTGGATCAGCTCGCTGAGGGCGCCACCTGGTAGCCAAGCTGTTCCAGCTTCGCCCGGACCTGGTCAGCACTAACCTGACTTGCGTCGATCCTGGCCGCCACATGCTGGCTTTGCGCGCTGGCCCGCACATCCTGGACGCCCGGCAGACGCCGCAGCGCATTGCTGATGCGTTGCTCGCAGCCGGCGCAGTGGATCTGCTGCTCGCCCGTGATTGTGAATTCGATCAGCTCAATCTTCGCCATGTTCATCCCCTCTTTTTTTCAGCATGACCTTTATCGGCATGTCGTCGTTCCGCGGCACGGCCTGAGTACCCCGCGGCAGTGCCCCACGCACCCAGAGTGTGAGCGCGAGCCAGATTCCCAGGCCGAGCACGATCGTGGCCTCCATCGGCCAGAGCCGATCTTGCCCGTACATCCCCAGTACCGGAGCGCGCCGGCCACGAGGGCCGGCAAGACTGCTTGCCGGCGCCGCACCATCAATCACAGCGTAACGAGGGCGATCGAGGCGAGCAAGATCGGCGGCCCTTCGCGAATCAGGAAGCCGCCGATCCCGCTCGGCTCGCCGGTTGCCTGGTGGGACTCCATACCCGCCATTCCTTGGGCCGCGCCGGCACTCACGACGCCGAGCGCGGCCAGGATCATCGCTCCGCCACAGGCGAGGCCACCGAGCAGACCGGTGAGTAGCGACACGTTGGAACCAGCGACTTGGGTCAGTCTCATGCTTCGGCTCCCTCCGTCAGCTGTTCGCGCTCGGCTGCGGCCGGCTGCGAGCGCCCGACGCTGAGGATGGCCTCGAAGAACAGCGATGGTCGGCCCCAGAGGGAGTTCACGAAGATCGTGCTGACGCTAACGGCCATTGCTGCCATGGCCCAGACCGGATAGACCAGGCCGGTCGTGGCCGCTGGGACCCCGATGCCATTGAACAGGAAGGCCAACGCCACATTCTGCTTGGTCTTGCGGTAGCTGTGTCGGCTGATCTCACGAGCCACCATGATCGAGCGCAGCCGGTTGCTCAGGATGATGACATCGGCCGACTCGATGGCGATATCGG
>CALAGB010000215.1 GCA_937891245.1 uncultured Thermomicrobiales bacterium
GACGCCGGCAGCGATCAAGGTCGCAAAGCTCAGTCCCGCGCCGGTGCTCGCCGCGCCTACCCAGGTGAACAGACCGGTGAGGACACCGGCGCCGAGCAGGATCGCGGTGGCCACGGCGAAGCGACCGACCAGCCAAGGCATCCGGGCCACCGGCCGGGCGAGCAGGTGGTCGAGGTAGCCCTCGGCTTCTTCCTCGCGGATGGCGGTCACCTGTCCGGCGGCGGCCATCGCAACAAGCAGCGCGAAGATGAGGAAGACCATACCGAGGTAGGTGGCGCCTCCCGCGGCCCCGCCAAGATTCGCCAAGAACCCGCTAGACTGGTTCGCCCACACGGCTTCGCTGGCCTTGGTGGTCAGCCCCAGAATGAAACCGCCGGTCGCGAGCCCGCCGATCCAACCGAGCCTGCTCCCCCGTCCGAGACGCCAGGCGAGGCCGAGTGAACTGTTCAGGAACCGGGTATGGGAAGTGGCAGCGTCGCTCGCGGGCAAGACACCCGCCCCCAGGTCACGCCTGCCGGCCAGCAGAATCGCAAGGGCAACCAACACTGCGACGATTCCCACGATCGGTAGCAATGGCAGGAGACGGTCGCCGGTGAGCGGATGCAGCTCGTCCACCCAACCCAGCGGACTGACCCAGTGTAGCCACCGCAGCGACGTGGTGCTGTAGGCGATGACCCGGATCAGGAAGGCGATCCCGAACACGGCAGCGGCCAATCCGGTGGCCTGGCGACGCGTGGCGGCGAGCTGGCTGCACACTGCCCCGACGGCGAGGAACATCGCGGCCGCTGCCACCGCCGTCACGGCGGTGAACAGGCTGGCGCCGACCGAGAACCGGGCGTCGGCGCTTCGGCCGACCGCGACGACGGCAGTCGCCGTCACCGCCCACAAGATGAGCAGCCCGACGCCGAGGCCCGCGACCGCGCCCGCGGTTGCACGCCGGCGCGTCGTCTGACCGCCGAGCAGCAACTCCCAACGGCCGGCCTCCTCTTCGCCGCGCAGCAGACTAGTACCGGCCAGCAGTCCCCACACCGCACCGATGATGCCGAGCACGCCGACGCTGTGATATGCCGTGTAGCCGGCGACCGTGCCGAGGTGGTGGGCCGGCCCGAAGATCGCCTGAATGCCGACGTTGGAGCCAATAGTCTCGACCAGACGAGCCCGGTCCGCCGCGGTCGGATACTCGTTGCCGAAATTCTTCACAAGCTCCCATACGACGAGGGCGAACACGGCCCCCCAGATTAACGCGCCTCGCATAACTCGCCGGGCGACAACACTGACGGGTACCAGGCCCGGCCAGCGGGCCACCGAAACCAGGTGACGAGGTCTCAATGTCTCAACGCCCACTGGGGATCACCTCCCGACTCCGCCCGTTCGATTCGACGCCATACTGTGCAAGGAACATCTCCTCCAGCGACGGCTCCCGGCTCAGCAGGTGAGTAACCCGCGCGTTGGTCAACCGCTCCAGCAGCGGCTCGACCGAACCGTGCACCTGAAGACGCATCCGGTTACCGTCGATCTCGATATCAGTCACTCCGGGCACTCCCGACAGATCCGGCGGAGTCGAGGTGAAGGTCGCCTCAATCGACAGCGCCGAAAGCTGACGCATTTCGTCCAGTGTGCCGACTTCGACGAGCCGACCACCTCGCAGGATCGCCAGCCGGTCGCATAGCGCTTCGACTTCGTTGAGCATGTGTGAGGACAGGAACACGGTCTGGCCTGCGGCCTTCGCCTCGAGCACACACTGCCGAAACTCTCGCTCCATGAGCGGATCAAGACCGCTGGAAGGCTCGTCCAATAGGAGCAGATCGGCTCGGCTCATCAGCCCTGCGATCAGACTGAGCTTCTGGCGGTTGCCCTTCGAGTAACTGCGTACCTTCTTCGACGGATCGAACGCGAACCGCTCGACCAGCTGGTCTCGATACGTGGGATCGACCCTGCCCTGCACGCGACCCAGTAGGTGCAGCGTCTCCTGTCCGGTGAGCGAGGGCCACAGGCTGGTTTCGCCCCCGACGTACGCGAGCCGGCGGTGAGCGGACACCGTATCGCGCTGGGTGTCCAGGCCGAAGATCTGGGCCGTGCCGGATGTGGGGCGCAGGAATCCCAGCAGCAACCGAATGGTCGTCGTCTTACCCGCGCCGTTCGGCCCCAGATACCCGAATACCTCGCCTTCCTTGACATCGAGGTCGAGTGGGGCCAGGACTTCGAAACCACCGAAGCGCTTCGACAGGCTTTCGGTTCGTATCGCTACTCCCATGTCACACTCCTCCTTATCTTCATGTTCTCCATCTTCTCCTAGGGATTGACGCTTCGTGGTGGCACGCAGGGCCGAAACGCGTCGCCATGGTCGATGCAGCCGAAGCGGCCGATCGGCTGGACGCGCCGCAACCTGGGATCACTCTGCGTGACGTCATGACGTGCTCTTCCACGACGGTCGCCTCCTGAAGCGACTATGTGTTACGTCGATGAGCCGAATGTGAGGATCCGCTGAGATCATGCTCAGGACGTGTATGTAAGCAGAGCAACAGACTCAGGGACCGCACGACGTGGCAACCGTCCTGGCATTCTGGTCATGCACAGACCGCCTCGATTGTGGATCTCGCCGGACTAGAGCTTCGGGTTCCTCAGGGAACGCTCAGGTCGCGCTCAGTGCCGGCTCAGAACGAGAACTTAGGCTTCCCACAGCTGTCATAGGTGCGGACAGGACGCGGGTGAACAGACGGAGGGTTTCCAGAATGAGCCACGGCGAGTGCCACATCGGCGCGCGGCTAGTCCCACGGATCTCAGTCCTCGGCTTGGTGGCCGCGCTGACCCTCATTTTGGCCGCCTGTGGCGGCTCAGGCTCCGCGGGCGCACCGTCAAGCACGCCGCCCGCGGCATCAAGCGCCGGCACACAAACGAGCGAGGGCGGCAACGTCACGGTCAAAGTGACCTGGCAGGGTACGGCCGCTGGCCCGGTCTTCACGGTCTCCATGGATACCCACTCGGTCGATCTCGACCGCTATGACCTGTGTCAGCTCGCGGTGCTCAGGACCGACCAGGGCCAGGAGATTCAGCCGACCGGTTGGGATGCGCCGAAGGGGGGACACCATCGCGAGGGGACGCTCACGTTCCCGGCGACTACGGCCGATGGTCAGCCGGTCGTCGGGCCGAACACGCGCAACGTTGAGCTCGTCATTCGCAACGTGGCCGGCGTGCCAGAAAGGATTCTCCGGTGGACCGTTTAGGGGATGTCACGACTCCGCGGCCGACCCAGCAGCCCCCGCCTGAAGGCGCAGGCGATGCGCAGGCCGGGCCATCGACGCTTGTTCGGCATCGTCCGAAGGCAAATGCCGAGCGGGTTCTGGGAGCGCGCGGGACCGCAGTGCGCACCAATCAGCTCTGGCGGCCACTGGCCTTCGGTCTACTCGCCGTTGGAGGGTTGCTCACCTTTTATTTGGGTATCATCACGCTCGCGCAGGGATGGGGTCACGCGTTCCAGCAGTTGAACGATGATCGCTGGTTCATCGGTGCGATCGCGCTCGGGTTTGGCACGCAGATGGCGCTCTTCACCTACCTGAGGGGACTCCATGCTCGAACCGCGGCGGGTGGCGTCGCGGCAAGCACCGGCACGAGCACGGCGGCGATGCTTGCGTGTTGCGCACACCATCTCAGCGACATCCTGCCGATCGTGGGGCTGTCCGGCGCCGCGATCTTCTTGAACGCCTACAAGACGCCGCTCCTCTGGCTCGGTATCGTCATGAACCTAGCCGGCATCATTTATCTCGCGTGGAAGATCCGCGAGCAGCGGCGCCTGGCTCACGGCGCGATCCGGCCACTGTGGCTCGGATAGCTCGCGCCAAGAAAGTATGGAAAACGTAACATGACAAACCAAATGGGGACGGCACCAGACGCGACCAGCGAGCACGGTAGGCAGGGACGCCAATCGGAATCCCTTCTCCAGGCTACTGAACGCACACGACAGCGCTATGACCGCCTTGCGCGCGTCTTCGACCGGATGGAGGCGGGAGTCGAGTCACGGCGAATGCATTCCTGGCGCGCAGCCTTGTGGGAACACGTCCGTGGCCCACGCGTACTCGAGGTGGGAGTGGGGACTGGCAAGAACATCCCGTATTACCGCGAGGGTTGGCGAATTACCGCCATCGACCTCGCACCCCGCATGCTCGCACAGGCCACGCGGCGCGCGGACCGCGAGCACGCGAGGGTTGAGCTCCGACTCGGTGACGTGCAAGCACTGCCGTTCCCTGACGCCAGCTTCGACACGGTGGTTGCGACCTTTGTCTTCTGCTCGGTGCCCGATCCGGTGCTGGGTCTGCAAGAAGTCTTACGCGTGCTGGTTCCCGGTGGCCAGCTTCTGCTTCTCGAGCACGTGCTGAGTCGGAACCCCATTCTCGGTCGGATCATGAACATCGCCAATCCGGTAGTAGTCCGGATGATGGGTGCCAACATCAACCGTGAAACGGTCCGCAACGCCGAGCGAGCCGGCTTCAAGTTGCAACGCGTCGATGATCTGTGGAGGGATATCGTCAAGCTCATTCAGGCCGAACGGCTTTAGGAGTAGGTTGGGGCGAGCTTATCAGCGAGCGTTACAAGATGGATGACAGTCCGGGACGGTATCGCGACGACGCGACCGCAAGGTATGCCCTCCAGGATAAGATCCTTTCACTTACGAGGAGCCAATGAACAGCACCAGGGTTACGCAGATTTCAACCCCGACGATGGAGGAATGCTGCCGCGATTCGTCCGTCATGTCCTTGCACGCTTGTGTGGAGCGCGTAGCACGCGAGCGGCACGTCGACGATCGGAACCTGGCCGACACCCTGCTGGCCATGGTGGACGCGACACAGGCGGCGCTTGATCGCGGAAAGACGTCTGCCGCCTTGATCGTTCTTGGCGCGTTCACGCATGCGCTCGACGAGCAAACGGGCCGACATGTCGAGCCTGAGTGCGGCGAGTATCTCCGTCAGCATGCGGACCATGTGATCCGAGCACTGGGCTCGTAGCGCGACTCATCACCGAAACTGCAATGCACTCGATTCGCGTTCCGAGACTGACATTCGCGACCGATCACGGCCACACCCCGATCCACTTCTCTGGCCCAATTCCTGGACCTGGCCAGGCTGCCGGCGTTGCTGCCTCCAGAAACGAACGGCGTCTCTCCCAGGCTGCTGCGGATTACGCCCCCCAGGGTTCATTGTCAGTCACGTCCGCATGGCGAAGATCAACGTCGCCTAGCCTCGTACATGCTGCTGGCCCGAGCATCTGGGCTTCCTCAGCAAGTTCTCAGGGAACGCTCAAGCTAGGCACAGCAGCAATAGTCAGAATCGCTCCAGGAGTCGAAAACTTCAAAGGAGACCGGCATGGCAACACGTGAGAGGACTCCAAGATTCCGGAAACGCTCCACCCAAGCTCAGCCGACCGTGCCAGATGAGAAGGCTCGGCCCCGCGGTGCGGACCTCTGGGGCTGGCTGGACGATCGCTTGGGCCTTTCGGCCCTGCGCTACGCCGTCCCGAAGCATGCCAACACGCTGTGGTACACCCTGGGGGGCATCACCTTCTTCGGGATCGTCGTGCTCATAATTACCGGGGTCTGGCTTGCTCAGTACTACAACCCGGATCCCGCCGCTGCGCGGGCAAGCGTCCTCTATATCCAGAACTCCGTCCGCTTCGGCGACGTAATCCGGGGCATCCACGTCTGGACAGCCTATCTGGTGGTCATCACCGCGGCGCTCCACCTGATCCGGATCGCCGTCACGGCCTCCTATAAAATCCCGCGTGAGATCAACTGGCTCGTCGGGCTGGGACTGCTCATCCTATTGCTGTTCGGTGGAGTCTTCACTGGTACTGTCCTGCGCTGGGATCAAGAGGCTTATGAGGCGATGTCTCACAACATGGAGATCGCCTCCTTCTTCGGTACCGTCGGCGGCTTCTTCTCGGATGCCTTCACTTCGAGCGTCGGCACGCTGCCGCGCATCTATCTCGCCCATGTGAGCGTCATCCCAGTGCTAATCCTGCTCCTGCTGGTCGTGCATATCTTCTTGATCAAGCACCACGGGATCTCGCCGACCCCAGCACAAGCGGACGCCGGGGAAGCCCCAGGTGGTCGCCTCCCGCCCGAGAAGGAGACCGGGCACTATCCGACCCACCTGCGCTTGATGGTGGGTTACGGCCTGGCTCTACTCGGTCTGGCTGGCATACTTGGAGTCCTCCTGCCCCAAAAAATCGGTGCGGCTCCCGACCCGACGATGGAGGTCACGAAACCGCCGGTGTTCTTCTACTGGATGTACGCGTTCGAGGACTGGTTCGGCGTTCAGGGCATTCTCTATGCCGCGATCGCGTTCTTTGGCGTTCTTGCACTGCTGCCATTCCTGGATCGCACCCCGTTCCGGAGCCTCCGGCGGCGGCCAGTGGTCGCCGCCCTCGGAGCAGCTCTGGTGATCTTAATCGTCGCACTATCGATCAAGGTGGCGGTTTCACCGACGGCCAAGCATCTTGGATAGCCCACTGATGTGGTGGAGAAAGCGGAGATCTACGATGAAGCGCCTCCACACTCTTTTCGCTTCCAGCGTGGCCTTGCTGACCCTGCAGCTCGCACTTCTGGGAGAGTCATCACTGGCCGACGGAACGACGGGGGTCTCTGTTCAGCAGTTGACTCCGAAGCCGGGGCAAGAGATCACGGTGAAGGGCGATAGCCTCGTGGCCAATAGCCAAATTGAGGTGATCCTCACCGGGAACGGGATACGAGCAGACCTGGGTAACGTACGAGCCGATGCCAACGGCGATTTCGTCACCCAGTTCCAGTTGCCGGACAACCTTGAGCCAGGCACGTACCAGCTGCAAGCCGCCGGGGTCGAGAGCGCAACGACCCAGCTCACCGTGGTCGGTGGCAGCATGGTCGCGTCATCGGCAGGAGAGATGGAGCAAGCACCCGCTCTCCGTCACCGACCACTGGGTCAGAAAATCGGTCTGGTCGCCGTCTTCACCGTGCTGGCCGGACTCGGCATCGCCTTCGCCCAATGGCGACGCCGTGGCGCCGAGCCCGTCTCTCAGTGAGAAGGACGGCCTTGCTGCTTGCATCGCCCGGAAGCGAGTTCTCGGCGTCTCTCTTCATCGCGTCGACCTTGGTGCCGCACCGCTGGGGTGTGGCTGGCGCGCAAGCACCCTAGTGGAGTGTCAGGGCTGATCTGTCGGTGGCAGGGCACCTGCGGGTCGGACGGACGTGAGCCACCGTCCGCATCACGAGGAGTCTTGCCATGGCCTACCCATATCGCGTCATCCTCACCGACGAGCAACGGGCTGCGTTGCGCGGGCTGATCGGGTCCGGCGTTGCGCGGGCTGATCGGGTCCGGCGTTGCGCCGGCCGCATGCTGACGCGCGCCCGCATCCTGCTCAAAGCCGACCACGGCGAAGGCGGTTCCGCGTGGGCAGATGCCGCGATCGCCGGGGCGCTGGACGTCAACCCGAGCACGGTGTTGCGCGTCCGTCGTCAGTTCGTGACGGACGGGCTCCCGGCCACGCTGGTGCGCAAGCGCCCGGACCGGGTCTACGAGCGACGCCTGGACGGCCGCCAGGAAGCGCACCTCATCGCCCTGGCCTGTTCGGCATCCGCGGACGGCCAGGCCCAATGGAGCCTGCGCCTGCTGGCCGACAAACTGATTCGCCTGGAGGTCGTGGAGACGATCTCGCATGAGACCGTGCGCCAAACGCTCAAAAAAACGAGGTGAAGCCCTGGCTGCACGAGCAGTGGTGTCTGGCGCCTACCACCGATCCCGACTTCGTCTGGCGCATGGAGAACGTGCTCGCGGTCTACGAACGGCCCAGCGACCCGGCACGCCCCGTCGTCTGTCTGGATGAGATCAGCCGCCAGCTCCTGGGCGAGGTGCGACCACCTACCTCAGTGGCGCCCGGTCGCCCGGCACGGCACGATCCCGAGTACCTGCGCGGCGGGGTCGTCAACCACTTCCTGGCGAGCGAACCGTTGCGTGGCTGGCGCACCGTCCTGTCCAGGGACCAGCGCACGCGTCGCGCCTTTGCGCAGTGCGTGAAGGATCTCGTCGAGATCCACTACCCCACCGCCGAGCGTATCGTCCTCGTGTTGGACCAATTCAACATCCACACCCCGGCCGCGCTCTACGCCGCCTTCCCACCCGCCGAGGCCAAGCGCCTGGCCGACAAGCTCGAGATCCATCACACGCCCAAGCACGGCAGATGGTTGAACATGGCCGAGCTGGAACTCAGCGTGCTCCAGCGACAGTGCCTGCGCCAGCGTCTGGCCGACCGCGCGGCCATGGAACACGCGGTAACGGCCTGGGCCGAACGGCGCAATACGGCAAGCGCGACGATC
>CALAGB010000216.1 GCA_937891245.1 uncultured Thermomicrobiales bacterium
TGGGACCTCGACTTCGCCATCAACGATCACCCCACCGTCACCTTCGCCGCCATCGGCGGTGTCCAGGCCGAACTGGAGTGGGCCGGAGCGCGGTAGGCACAGAGGCGCAGCGATTTCTTGTGGAAGGGCGCTGCACCTCAACGCGAAAATCCCGTCCTAATCGAACTCCGTGCCCCACTCCGGGTGCTGATGCAGCGCGAACAGCCGGACAATCTGCTGGGGGAGGATGCGGGTGAGCGAGAGGGGCGGGAGGCCGGCGAGCGGGAAGAAGCGGACAGCGCTCGTTTCGAGGCTGGTGGCTGCATGGCCGCCGGTAATAGTGCAGTCGAAGATCAGCTTGTACACATGGAATTCGAGTGGCGGGTGTGGGTGGCGGTCACGATCGTAGAGTGCCAGCAGTCGGTTGACGGTGACCCGATAACCCGTTTCTTCGTGGACTTCGCGGGCGATCGCCTCACTGGGTGATTCGCCGGGGTCGGCCCAGCCGCCCGGCAAGGACCATTCACCATCGTCGGTCCCCTGGACGAGCAGGACCGTGTCGTCGTGGAAGATGGCGGCACGCGTGTCGATCTTGGGCGTAGCGTGGCCGATCTGTGACGCAAAGAGCGCGGTGAGCCGCTCGATCTCGAACGGATCATCACCCGCCATCATCTCGGCGGCGAGCTGATTGAGACGGCTGTAGCGTTCGATGTCGTAGGGATCGGCAGCGTAACTGAGGCCGGTTTGTGCGATCGACTGAATCTCTCGCGCCCAGCGCATTCGAGGTGAAAGCACCGCAACTCCCGCACACAAGACGACACCCAGGCGTAACCCTGGGTGTCGACCGAACAATTTCAATGTTGTTCGCTGCTGCCAGCGTCAGCGACGTTCCTATTTCGTAGGACGACGATTAGGTCCGTGCCGCCTGTACATTAGCGGGCTGGAACCCCTCCGTTTGGGCTGACACTGACGCCTGTCGAGTCCGGTGGAAGTTCCAATTCTTGAACCTCTCCTTACGTACCAAACTTACGCGTCTCCGCCATAACTCCGGTACCTACAGATCGGTCGAGACCCCGCAGAGAATTCTCTGTACCCCTATGGTAGCAGATATGACCCCGAAGTGGCAAGTCGCGAGCAATTCGTACGCCCGACATTACCGAATGCGTCGCCGGAGCACGTTATCTGCGTAACTCGTCTCTTTCTGCCGTCTTCTGCTGTTTCCAGGCAAAATAATCGCTATACCCTCCGGGAAACTCGTGAATCTCTCCCTCCTCAAGCTCCAGAATTCGCCCGCAGGTTCGATCAAGGAAGTAGCGATCGTGCGAGATCGTCAGCACGGTGCCGTCGAAGTCGTCGAGCGCCGCTTCGAGTACTTCAGCCGAAGCGATATCGAGATGATTCGTTGGCTCGTCGAGAATCAGGCAGTTAACCCCGCTCATCATCAGATCGAGCAGTTGCAGTCGGCTCTTTTCGCCGCCGCTCAGGACCGAAATCGGGCCGCGCGCCTGGCGGTAGTTGAAGAGAAAGCGGCCGAGCAGGGCGACAACCTGCTCCTCGCGCAGCGCGTGGCGCCGCCGTACGAATTCGATCGGTGTCAGATCCAGATCGAGCGTCTCGTGCCCCTGGGCGTAGTAGCCGATCTGGATTGACGGACCAATCCACACTTCGCCCTCATTCGGTTCATCCATGCCGAGCAGCAGGCGCAGGAGCACCGACTTGCCGGCGCCGTTGGCCCCGATCAGTCCGGCGCGTTCGCCCCGCCGCAGGCTGAAGCTGGCGTCGAGCAGGACGAGATTGTCGTCGAACGCCTTGGCGAGATGACGTGCTTCGAGCACCTTCTGCCCGCCGCGCTCGGCCGAGCGGAAGGCGAGCGCCATCTTGCGACGCTCAAGGACCGGCCGCTCGACCTTATCCATCTTGTCGATCTGCCGCTGCTTGTTGCGCGCCTGCTTGATGTGACGCTCGTCAATGACGATGCTCGCCCAGAGTTTGAAGCGCGCGATTGCCTCTTCGAGCCGCTTGATCTCTTTCTGCTGCGCGACATAATCCTGCTGCTGCTTGAGCAGTGCCATCTCCCGCTGGGTAGCGTAGCTCGAATAGTTCCCCTCGTAGATCGTCAATCGACCGTCTTCGATCTCGACGATGCGCGACACGGTGTCGTCGAGCAGATAGCGATCGTGCGAGACGAGCACAAAGGCGCCGGGGTAGGCGCGCAGCACCTGCTCCAGCCGTGCCTTGCCGGCGATATCGAGGTGATTGTCCGGCTCATCAAGCAGGAGTAGGTCGGGTTTGGCGATCAGGCAGCGCGCCAGTCCGACGAGCTTGCGCTGACCGCCGCTTAGCTCATCGACCGGCCGTCGGTGCACTTCCAGCGGTAGGCCGAGATCGACAAGCAGCGCTTCAGCGTCGCCGCGAAAGCGTGGGCCGTCGCGCTCCTCGTAGCGCTGCACGAGGGCGACCTGCTGGTCGATGAGCCGGCCGAACTGGTCGAGATCGGCAGCGAGATCGGGATCGGTCAAGGACGATTCGAGTTCATCCAGTTCCGCTTCGAGAGCGAGCAGGTCGGATCGGCCAAGCAGCACTTCATCGAAGACGCTGCGTCCGTCATTCCCACTGAACTCCTGCGGCAGGTAGGCGCAGATCGCCTCGCGACGCAGCGTGCGTTCGCCCGCCTGCGGTTTATCGACGCCCGCCAGCACTTTCAGCAGGCTCGATTTGCCGGCGCCGTTGGGACCAACCAGCCCGATCTTCTCGTTGTCATTCAGGCTGAGACTGATGTCGTTGAAGATGGCGCGGGTGCCGTAACTGAGTTGGACCGACTCCAGGCGTGTGAGTAGCATCGTGACTCCTTGCCGGCTCCTGTCGACGATTGGGTGCGTCAGTGCGGTTGGGCCGGAGCAGGCGAGACAGGAGCAACAAAAAACGCCGCCGGCCATCGACTGGCCCACGACGTTTCGGTTTCGCTTGCATCTTGCTGGCGGCTATGGCGCTTCGATCTGATTCAATCGCGCCTCGAGACCTGGCCGCCGTGCAGTATCAGCGCCGAAAAATGGGCACAGTACGGCAGAGCAGGCCCCCAAATGCCTGACTTCCGTCTCACGTTAACCCATTTATCGCGATCCATCGTGCTGATACTCCTGAATCTGGCATGCCAGAGATTCATTTCTGTGAGGCATCCTAGCAGGTCACACATCGCTCCGCAAGCGTCTGACGAATGGCCGTGTTGCCTTTCACAGACGGTTTACAAAAGACCACTATGCTCAGACTGAAGCGTTCCTCGAATCGCGAGGTACGGTGTATAGGTATGGAGGTACGGATGACGCGAAAACGACTCTTCGTCGTCGCCGGGGTGCTGGCGCTGGTTGCGCTGCTGGCGATCGGCGGCATGGCGACGGTCTTTGCCGCCGGTTCGACGGATGCGAATGGGTCGAGCCGGGGCCAGGAATTTCTGAACCGGCTGGCGGACAACCTGGGGATCTCGACGGATGCGTTGCAGCAGGGATTGAAGAAGACCGCCGATCAGGAGATCGATAACGCGGTCGCCAATGGCCGGATCACCCAGGATCAGGCGAACAAGGCGAAGCAGAGCGTTGACAACGGCAACGGCCTGAGCGCGTTCACCCGCTTCTTCGGTGGGCGCATTCACAATCGCGATCTGCTCCGTTTTGGCGCCTGGAATGACGTCGCGAGCGCGCTCGGCATGACGCCGCAGGAACTGTCGAGCGAGCTGCAATCGGGCAAGACGCTGAAGGAGATCATCAGCGACCAGAATAAGACAGTCGACGACGTGGTGAACGCCGTCGCGGCCACGGTGCAACAGCAGCTGGATACAGCCGTTGCCAACGGCAAGCTGACCCAGCAGCGAGAAGACACGATCCTGTCTAATCTGAAGTCACGCCTCACCGATCTGATCAACAACGGCGGCCCGATGCCGCACAAGAGCGACAACAACGGTGCTACACCGAGCGGCGTTTCGGGGTAGCGTCGTGCAACCAGTTCGACACACGACGACGGGCGGGCTACATGCCCGCCCGTCGCTCAGTTCAAGCGTCTCCTACGGTTTGCGGGCGCGGATGAAGGACGAGACGATCTGCCCGGCGGCGTCTTGCAGATCACTGAGGGCGCTCAGATCGGCGCTTTCGCCGCAGCAACTCGCGCCGGATGCATCGCCACAACAACCGCCGCTGAAGAAATCCTCGGCCTGATAGCGGCTGGTGACTTCGAGATCGATGTCGTGGAAACCGGCCGCGGCCAGCTTCTCGCGATAATCGGCATCGGTCAGGGCGCCGGCCACGCAGGCGGACCAGGCTTCGAGACTATGCCGCACCGCCGGTACCAGTTTCCCCTGGATGACGATATCCGAGACGGCAAAGCGGCCACCCGGCCGAAGCACGCGAAACGCCTCGCGCAGCACGGTGTCCTTATCGCCGGAGAGGTTGATAACGCAGTTCGAGATGAGGACGTCGACGGAGTTGTCGGGTAGCGGGATCGCTTCGATGTGCCCTTTGAGGAACTGGACGTTGTCGATACCGGCTGCTTTACGGTTTTTCTCGGCCAGTTCCAGCATCTCATCGGTCATGTCGAGACCGTAGACGTAGCCGGTTGGGCCGACGCGCTTGGCCGAGAGCAGGACATCGATGCCGCCGCCCGAGCCGAGATCGAGCACCGTTTCACCGGGTGCCAGTTCGGCGAGCGCGGTCGGGTTGCCGCAGCCGAGTGAGGCGAGCACCGCATCGCGCGGCAAGTCGGTGAGCGCATTCGGATCGTAGTTCGCGATGGCGAGCGGGTCGCCGTCCGCATCGCAACAACCGGCGGGCGTGCCTTCGCTGACACTCCGTGCGGTGGCGGCATAATGCTCGCGCACCGCTTCGCGCAGTTCTTCTTGCCCTTTGCCGAGATTCTGAATAACCATGTTCCAACCGATCCCTTCGCGGCGATGTGTTGCCGCTGTTGTAGAGCGTACGACACAGGCGGCCGACCTGCATCGTATTTTTACGAACTCCCGGGCCGAGAAAACGCCACTTCTTGTGGCATATCGCTAATTTACGATGAAGTCGGCGGTCTGTCAATACCTCTTCTTAACCCGTTAAGGTGCTTGACATGTGACCATAAGGTCACATATAATCCTCGCGTGATGGATGACGACCTGGTCTTCAAGGCGCTAGCTGACCCGACCCGTCGTTTCCTCCTCGATCGACTCTTCGAGCGTGATGGCCGCACACTCACGGAGCTTGAAACGGGATTGGAAATGACGCGTTTCGGTGTGATGAAGCACTTGAAAGTTCTCGAAGAGGCCGGGCTGATCACCACGTGCAGATCCGGCCGGGAGAAGCTGCATTTCTTGAATCCGGTTCCGATCCGGCTGATCCACGACCGTTGGATCTCGAAATACGCAGAGCGACAGATATCGGCGCTTGTCGATCTCAAACGAGAACTGGAGAACTCTTGATGACCGCGAACGACGTTGCCTCCACCACGCAGGTCTACCGTGTCTACATCAAGGCGACGCCACAGGCGATCTGGGATGCGATTACTAAACCGGAATGGACCGCGCGCTACGGCTACACCGGACTTGTCGATTACGAACTGCGGCCGGGCGGTGCCTATAAGGTCTATCCGACCGAGCCGTTCAAAGCCGCCAGCGAGGCACAGGGATACCCGGTGCCGGAGGTGATTATCGACGGCGAAGTCCTGGAGGCCGATCCGCCGCGCAAGCTTGTCACCACCTTCCGCATGTACCTCGATCCAGCGCTCGCCGCCGAACCGTATACCCGCATTACCCATGAGATTCACGAAGGCGCCGACGGGGTCTGTGCCCTCACCCTGACACACGAACTGGAAGGCTCCCCGACGCTGGCGAATATCGTCCGTGGCTCGCTGGAGCCGGGCGGTGCCGGTGGCGGCCATGCCTGGGTGCTCAGCGACCTCAAGTCACTCCTGGAAATCGGCAAAGCCTTCGCTGAATAACCAATCGCTCCCCATTGGAGGCTCCGTCTGGACGGGGCCTCCATCTCCGTGTAGCGCTCTACGAGCGAGGCCTCCCCGGATGCTATGATGAGGTGCACGGAGAAGGGTGAGCCGTTGTCGCAGGACGATCAGCCAGCTGACCGCCAGGACGGGAGTGCACCGGGCACGGTGCATGGCTCGCCGCTGGACCGCGCCATGCCGATCTACTACGCCCTGCTGATGGGAATCGGCACGCTGGCGGCGCTCTATCTGCTGATCGCGCTGCGCGGTGTCGTGCTTCTCCTCTTCATCAGCCTCATCTTTGCCGCTGCCACGGCGAAGCCGGCGGCCCAGTTGCAGCGATTGCATATCCCCGAAGCGTTCGCGGTCGTTCTGATCTATTTTATCGCCCTGGCGGTATTCGGCATGATCATCTGGTTCGTCGTGCCGCCCCTGCTGAGTCAGATCGCCGGCTTTGGCGACGACCTCCCATCCTACGTCGAACGCGTGCAGAGCATTGGCCGAACATACGACCGCGTGCGACAGGAATACCCGGAACTGCATTCCTTCGATGATCAGTTGCATGATCTTGGCGGTCACGTCGTGGCGGTGGCCGGCCAGCGCCTTACCGCCTTGCCGACGCAGCTCTTCGCCGTCTTTCTCGATACGCTCAGCGTTGTCGTCATCTCGATCATGATCGTCACCTCGCGCCGCCGCCTTCGAGACCTGATCGTCCTGATCGTCGGCCCGCGCTACCGCCGTCAGACGAACGATATTCTGGCGCAGATGTGGGAGCAGCTCGGGCACTATGTGCGGGCCAAGCTGATTGTCATGCTGATCATCGGCAGCATCACCTTTGTCGTGCTCTACCTGCTCAACATGCCGTTTCCGCTACTCCTCGCTATCGTCGTGGCGCTTGGTGAACTGATCCCACGGGTCGGTCCCTGGCTGGCACGCATTCCGTTGCTGATCTTCGCCGGCTTCGAGGGGATCACTATCTTTATTCTGGTTGCCGTCGCCTCGGTTCTCATCGAAAACGCCAAGGGGTTGGTTATCTCGCCGTTCGTTGAAGGCGATCAGCTCAGCGTCCATCCATTGCTCGTGTTCATTTCGGTCCTCGTTGGATCGGCGTTAATGGGCGCGGCGGGAGCCTTCGTCGCGGTGCCGGCCGCCGCGATGGTCCAGATCGTCTTTAATGAGGTCATCGTTCCCTGGCGCAGCACGCAATTCGCTGACGCGGCGGGCGAAGAGGCGGCGTCCGAGGCCGCGAGGGCGGTGCGTGCCCGCACCGAACCGCGGGTCGGCTAATTCGTTGAATACGTAGGCGAAGCGGTACGTGTTTGCGTGGTACGATTGCCTGCCGGCACAACCGAAGTAGATGATCCAGAGGAGTATGCAACCGAGTGAGCAGCCAGTCAGATCGCGAAACGCGGAAGAATCGACGCGTCGCGCGCCGGGAGATCGCGGAACGCCAGTCGAAGCGGCGACGTCAGTTAATGGTTGTCGGCGCGATTTCCATTGCCGTCATCATCGCGCTCGCTCTGATCATCATCCCCCAATTGGGGAAAGATGGTCTTGGCGAGATCAAAACGGCTGATGCGTCGGCGGCCGGTTTACCCTCGAACGGCAATGTGCTGGGCGACCCGAGCGCCCCGGTCAAGGTCGTTGAATGGGGCAATTATCAGTGTCCATTCTGCGGCATCTTCGCGCGGGAGACACAGGGCCAGCTGATCAATGATTACGTGAAGACCGGCAAGGCGACGTTCGAGTTCCGCAACTTCGCCTTCAACGGCCAGGAATCGTATGACTCGGCGGCGGCCGCTCTGTGCGCGCGTGACCAGGGCAAGTTCTGGGAATACCACGACACACTCTATCTCAACCAACATGGCGAGAATCAGGGCGCGTTCAGTCGTGATCGCCTCAAGCAGATGGCGCGCACGGTGGGGCTGGACACCGACAAATTCAACCAGTGCCTCGACAACGACACCTACGCGAACCAGGTGAAGGTCGAGCAGAATGACGCCCTGAATGCCGGGGCGAAGGGCACTCCAACCTTCGCCGTCAACGGTCAGATCATCGCCTATAACGGATACGGATCGCTCAAGACAGCGATCGACAATGCATTGGCACAATAACAATGGCGGCAATTCGAGTTATCAACTGGAAGCTGATCACCGCGGTTCTGGCGGTCTGCGGCATCGCTGTCGCAACCTACCTGACGATCATCCACTACGACACCGGCGCGCTCGTCTGCACCGTGGGTGATTGCCATACCGTACAAACGAGTGAGTACAGCATGATCGGTCCGATTCCGGTCGCAATGCTTGGACTCGGGATGTACCTGACGATCGGCGCGATTAGCATCGCGCGCTGGCGTCGACCCGATTTGACCTCGACGCTGACGATGGTCGCGTTCGCGATCGTGCTGGCCGGGGCGGTCTACGCCGCGTATCTCACCTACCTCGAGTTGAATGTGATCAATGCGATCTGCCAGTGGTGCGTCCTGTCGGCACTGCTGACGCTCGGCCTCCTCGTCTCCGAAGGTTACGGTTTCTTCAACCACCTCGAGTAGCGGGGACGATATATCCCCCGCAGAGGCGCAGGAACCCCTGTCATGATGAGCCGCAGCGAAGCATCTCTCCTGCGTTCCTTGGAACCCGCCTTATGGGAAACGGGAAGGAGATCCCCGCTGGCGGCTCGGGATGACAGGGGGTTCTGCGAGAGAGATTTTTCAGGCCATGTCCCATCAAGGGTGCGTACGGACGCAGAATGTGGCATCCTGTTGAAGGGCAGCGACCGATCGACAGTTTTGGCCTGTGCGTGATGCTTGCAGAACCACATCGTCATGCAATATCCTGCGCTGGCGCGAGACTGGTGACTCGTTTGGCGATACCGAGGCGCATGATTTGCGCACCAATGCGCCGGGCCGGTTAGTCGCGGCGGAAATTGATGAAGACGCATCGATATCCACAACGAAATCGGCGCTATATTCGGTACCAGCGTCCGGAGCCCGTCAACTTCGAGCCGGTGCCCTCAATTCCGCTTGCCGCCGGAGCGCCGGATCTCCCCGCGCTCGTGCCGATCGACGCCTCCACCGCCGCCGCACCGCCCGCCGGCTCGACCAAACGTCGTCGCTGGACAATGAAGAAAGTTGTCCTGATCGCGGTTCCGGTGCTCCTGCTCACGCTCACCGCCGCCTTCCTCATACCCGTCCTGCTGGCGGCGCACACCGCCTACAGCCAGATCTTCGTCACGCCGATACCGCATCTCCATGTCGTGCTCAACGCGCAGGGAACACCCGTTATTGACGATGGGACGCAGACGACGCCGACCCCGACGGCTCCGGCGCTCGCTGCCGCGATCAGCGGTGTCTCAGTTGCTACACCGGTCGCCGTCGCGACAACCGACCCGGCCGATGCTTTGCCGAATTGGGACGGGACCGGACGCGTCAACATTCTGCTGCTCGGTTCCGATACGCGTGGGGCGGATGAAGTCGCGCGCTCGGACACGATGATCCTGGTGACGGTCAATCCGGAAACCAGGCAGGTCGGCATGCTCTCGATCCCGCGTGATCTGCTCGTCTCGATTCCAAACTATGGCCAGGACAAGATCAACGCCGCCTACGCCTACGGCTCGCAAACCAGTTACACCGGGGCCGGTCTGGCCGTGGCGACCGTCGAGTACAACTTCGGCGTCACGATCGACTACTTCGCCGAGGTCGACACCTTCGGGATGGCCTCGATCATCGACACGCTCGGTGGCGTCACGCTGGATGTGGACGCGCCGATCAAGGACGATGAATACCCCGGCAGCGGCAATAACTATATGCGCGTCCTCTTTCACACCGGTTTGCAGCACATGAACGGCACCCAGGCGGTGCAGTTCGCCCGCACGCGGCACGACGACAACGACTTCGCACGCGGCAATCGTCAGCAACAGCTCCTGCGTGCCCTGCAAGAGCAGGGGGTCGATCTTAATCTGCTCTCGAAGGCTCGGGAACTACTGACCGAACTCGGTAACACCTTCCGTACCGACCTCTCGCCAACCCAGGTGCTGGCGCTGGCCAAGCTTGGCTCGAAGATTACGCCGGACGATATCCACTCCTACAACCTGCTCAGCGCGACCAGCGTCTCCTTCGCCCCTGGCCAGCCCTACTACCTCCTCCCGAACTGGGATGCCATCCACCAGATCCTCGACGAAATGATGTCGAAGTAGCAACCGCCCTCACCCCCGGCCCCTTTCCCGCGCCGCGCGGGAGAGGGGAGCAAACGCGCGACTGCTACCACGCGATTTCTGCTTGCTTGCGTGCAGATGAATAGGAGCGCTCACCCGCTGGCATAAAGACACCTCTCTCCCGTACGGAACGGAAGGTGATCTGGAGGGTGAGGGCCGCCCCGTTCCCCTGCGCGTCGTTTGCCCGTATGATGGCGCGGCAGGGAGTCTGTGTGTTTCGAGAAGGGGAAATCCATGACAAGCGACGCGGGGAAATGGGCTGAGGTCGAAAAGATTGCCAAGAACGCTGAGGAATCGGGTGGGACGGTCGGGGTGTCGATTCTCGGCCCGTCGGGCGAAACGTATAGCTATAACGGTGATCGCCAGTTCGGCGCGGCCAGCACGATGAAGATCCCGCTGATGATCGAGATTTTCCGCCAGATCGAGCGGGGCGAGCGCTCACTCGATGACGAATACATCCTGAAAGCAGAGGACATCGCGGTCGGCAGCGGCGTTATGCTGCACCTGCATCACGGGATCGGGCTGACGCTCAACGATCTCATCTACCTGATGATTTCGATCAGCGACAACACCGCTACCAATATCCTGATCGACATGGCCGGCATGGACGCGGTCAACAAGACGATGCAGGAACTCGGCATGGCCAATTCGACACTGTCACGCAAGATGCAGGGCAAGCCGGCCGAAGGGGAGCAGCGAGAGAACTGGGCGACGCCGAACGACTATGTCCGGGTTGTCAAGGCGTTGCTCGACGGCACGGCGGCCTCCGCCGACTCGTGCGCCAAGATGATCGCGATGCTGGAAAAGCAGCAGAATACGCGGCGTATCTCGCGCTATCTGCCGGAGAGCAAAGAGATTCGCTGGGGTTCGAAGACCGGCAGCGTCAAAGGGGTCACCAATGACGCGGGTTTCATAACCTCACCGGCTGGGACGATGATTATCGCCGTCTACTGCGAAGCATTGCCCGATCAGCATGTCGGCGAAAAGGCGATTGGCGATATCAGCCGCGCCGCCATGACCGTGACCGGCGTTGCCGAGCCGCTCCAAACGTCGTAGGTGATTACGAAAGGGAACCAGTGTGAACATCTTTGTCTCGGTTGACATGGAAGGGATCACCGGCATCGTCCATCGCGACATGCTCGGCTCCGACCAGCGCGAGTACGATCGCGGCCGGCGGCTGATGACAGCCGATGCCAACGCCGCGGTCGAAGGGCTGGTGCAGGCGGGCGCCGACTACGTGCTGGTGGTCGATGGCCACGGCCCGATGCGGAACCTGCTCTTCGAGGATATGCCCCCGAAATCGCACCTCCTGACTGGCAGCGGCAACTCTAAGGATCACTGCCAGATCGAAGCGGCCGATAGCCGCAAATTCGACGCAGCGGTGCTGGTTGGCTATCACGCCATGGC